>JAATFH010000251.1 GCA_015655315.1 Terriglobales bacterium | reverse complement strand
CGGTGCGTACGGGCGATGCCATCGCCGGAGTATCGCCGTTCGCACGCATCCAGTCCGTGAATGAAATACCCGGAGCAGAAGCACTCGGACTATGCACCCCATCGCTACTCGTTTTTTCCTGCGTCCTGGCTTTCAACGCCGTGGAGGCCGCCGCCTGCGAGACCGCCGCCGCTCCGGCCAGCGGAGACAGCAAGCGATTCGCCTCGTCGGATAAGCCCGGCAACGCGGCAAGGTCCGCAATGGGAGAGGCCTCCCGGACAGATGTAGGACCAGCGACCGCTATCGTAGAAGGCTCAATATCCGTAGAAGCAGCTGCAATCCGCGCTTCCGAAGAAACCAAATGCGGTTGCGACAAAGTAGTCTTCGGAGTTTCCTTTGCCAGCGTTAACGATGCGTCGGAGATAGTGGCACTGGGACTCTCCGGGCTCGCGATATGGACGCGCGGTTCTTCTTTCGTTCCCTGGAGTCCCATCAAGGGCTGCTGTATCGGCGGCGCATTCTGCGGTAAGGATGAGGCGTGAGCCGTAGGAGCCCATTGTCCTGCGGAGGGTGCTGGCATCGATGATACCGATACCGGAACCGCGTGTAGCGGAAATGCGGGAATGCCTGCGGCTGATACCGGAACCGCATCGGCAGCGGCAGCATGTTCCTTCTTTCCGGAGCCGGTGGAAGGAGCTTCGCCCGCGATCCGGTGTCTGGTTGCCCTGGTTTCACTTTTGCCCGACGCCGTCGTGTCCGGTCGCGCATCTTTGGAGGTTTTCACTTCCCCGGCCAATAAGAGCGCTTGAAACTCAGGACCTGCATGCGCCATACCCGGCAAAGCTCCTTCCAGCAGCGCATCCGCACCGCCATCTTCGGTCGAGACAAGTTTTCCGGCGTCATCCTTGCTGACGTCCGTATCGACCGATTGCTCCGCAAGGATCGCGGCAAAGGCAGGCAGTTGTCCCTTCTTTGTCGCAGCAGTTCCGCCGTGCCGCCCAAATGCGCTGGATGAAACACCGGCAGGGCCATTCTGTGCGCCCATGGTCGTAGTCGTCGCTGGGTTTGGGGCTGCGCTTGCAGGAATTTGCACGATTGCGTCTCCTGCGAAGGTATGTGCAGATGTCTTGCCAGAATGGAGTGGATAAGACTTAGAGAAATCTCAGGCAGACGGGGAAGTCCGGTCGCGGCCTGAACGATTCCGTTGCCCGAACCAGTCGTCCAGCTCCCGCTGTTCCCTGCGGTTTCGTTCCATAGTCGCTACGGCATCTCCGGCCTCAATCACGCTGCTCACCTGACGACGCTCTTTACGGCGTTCCAGATAAATTTCCTTGGCTGCGTCCACTTCGGCTGTCTTCTTTTGTCCGGCCTTCTCGAAGGCGCCGGATTCCCACACCACCCATTCCCCGATGACCTCCGCCTCCAGGCGATCCTCGCTCCTGGCCTGGGCGACACCCGCAAAGCTCTGCCGGCGCATCGTTCCCGCCGTCGTCCGCAGGCGCGCGAGTGCGTCCTCGATCTGCCCCAGCTCCTGCAGGCGCGACTCCAGTTCCACGCGGCTGACATCTTCAAGCAGCGAGCGCAGGCGTAGCAGGCGGTCCAGTGGATGTTTGCTCTTCAAACCTTCTCCGCCAGCAACTGCATCTCCCGGCAAGCCTGGTCGAAGCGAACATCCTCATGCGCCTGCTGCACCAGAAACTCGCGCAAAAGAGACCGTGATCGAATCGCCCGGTCCAGATCGCCGTCCGCTCCCGGCTTGTAGGCGCCGATTCGGATCAAATCTTCCGAGCGGGCATAGACGGCCAGCATGCGCCGCATCAGAGAGGCCGCCTGCTTGTGCTCAAGTTTGATAATGGCCGGCATGAGACGGCTGACCGAATCGAGAATCTGGATTGGCGGATACCAGCCCTCTGCCGCCAGATCCCGCGAAAGAAAGATATGCCCGTCAAGAAACGAGCGCGCAGCATCGACGATCGGCTCCTGCTGGTCGTCACCCTCCATCAAAACCGTATAGAAAGCGGTGATGCTTCCTTTCTGAAACTGTCCGGCCCGCTCCACCAGCCGCGCCAATCGGCTGAAGACCGATGGCGTATATCCCTTGGCCGTTGGAGGCTCGCCCGCTGCCAGCCCAATCTCCCGTGCGGCCATGGCAAAGCGTGTCAGCGAATCGAGCACCAGCAGCACATGCTTGCCCTGATGGGCAAAGTATTCCGCCACCGCTGTCGCTGACAGCGCCGCGCGCAATCGCAGCAGCGGAGACTGGTCAGAGGTCGACACCAGCACCACCGACCGCTGGCGTCCCTCCGGCCCCAGGCTGTCTTCAAGAAACTCGCCCACTTCGCGGCCGCGCTCGCCCACCAGTCCAACCACGATCACATCCGCTTCGCTGTTGCGCGTCATCATGCCGATCAGCGTGCTTTTGCCCACGCCTGAGCCGCCAAAGATGCCGATGCGCTGTCCGCGCCCCACCGTCAACATGCCGTCAATGGCGCGAATCCCCGTTCCCAGCGGCTGCCGGATAGGCACGCGCTCCAACGGATTCGGCACGTTGCGATCGAGAGAAATTGCTACGCGGGTTATCGGTCTGGGCCCGTCGTCGATGGGCTGGCCCGAAGCGTTCAACACTCGGCCAATTAACCCTTCGCCGGCTTCGAGATAAGGAAGCGTCCCCAGCGCCGACACCCGGTCGCCGAAGCGAATGCCTTCCGTGCTTTCAAGCGGCATGGAGAGAACATTGCTGCCGCGAAAGCCGATGACTTCCGCCAGATGCGGCTGACCGCTGCCATCCAATATCTCGCAACACTCGCCCACCGAGCACAACGGCCCGGAAGACTCGATGGTCTGCCCGACAGCTTCGAGGACGCGCCCCTGCCAGCGCCATGTCGAGCGCTGCCGGAGACGCGAGAAGTATGTAGCCAGAAGCTCCATGCGTTCAGTCTTCTTCCGATTTCATTCCAGCTTTGAACTCATCGCGCCGCACCGGCTCCCGGTGTTCCAGAAGATCGAAGAAGCCGCGCTCGATCTCCGCCAGCTGCGCCTTCACTCCCAGATCGACACTGCCCAGATGCGTCTCCAGCGCGCACTCTCCGGTCTGCAATGTACCGTCTGCCACCAGCTGCGGACGCAGAGGAAGATTCGGCATCAGGCGAATCATCTCGCTCCATAACGCATGCTCGGCGGCAGGAACGCGCAGCCGCACCTCGGTCGTATCGGAGAGCTGCCCGAGAGCCACGCGAACCGCGCCGGAGAGCAGGAGCGGATCCATCTGCGCCTCGCGATGCAGAATGCGCGTGGCGATACTCAGGGACAGGCGCACCACCTCCTGCTCCACCTGGGCAAGATAGCCATCGCGGGCCGAAGCAAACTCGCCCAGAGTGCGCTCCATCGAATGAGCCATCTCCGTAATCAAGGCGGTGCGATGCGACTCATCCTCCCGGCGTCCACGTTCGAAGGCTGCCGCAGTTTCCGTTTCGAGCTGCTGCTGAAAATGGCTCTCCCGTTCCCGCAACTGCTGCTCCAGCTCCTGCATACGCGCTGTCAACAGTTCCAGATCATCCTGGCTCTTTCTCTCCAGGCTCGTCTTGCCTGGTGCCTGCTCTGCAAGCTCCTCGGCAACAAAGCCATTGGGCGCAGTCGCAGGCAGAGCAGCAGTCAATGCGAGGCGATATTCCATCCGCCGGATCTTCGGTTCTACCTTGTGCAACATCTCTGTCTCCATGCGTTCCCCGAATTACACCAGCAGGTCATCGCCCTGCTCGATCTTCAAAATTACTTTTCCGTCCGCCTCCAGCTTGCGCGCCAGATTGAGGATCTCGTGCTGCGCCAGGGTGACTTCGCGCGTGCGCACCGGCCCGAGCACTTCCATGTCTTCCTTCAGCATCTCGACCGCGCGGGAAGACATGACGCGGAAGATATGCGCCTTCACATCTTCTCTCGCACCCTTGAGCGCCATGGCCAGCGTCTGCTTGTCGATCGCACCCACCAGCTCTCGCATACTGGCCGACGGCACCGTCACGAGATCTTCGAAAGTAAACATCAGATTGCGAATGTTCAGCGCGACTTCGGGCTCGTCCTCTTCAATCTGTTCGAGTATCTTCTTGGCCTGCTCCGCATCGAGCCGGTTTAGCAGATCGGCAACCGCCTTGAAGCCCGCATAGGCTTTGCGGCTGGTGTCGCCCACCGTCTCCAGGCGCTTATGCAGAATGAGCGCGACCTTCTGCGCCATCTCCGGCGAGAACTGCCGCATCTCCGCCAGCCGCCGGATCACGGAAACCTTCTGCTCCTCACCCAGGTTGTTGAGCACCAGCGAAGCGCGCTTCGGATCAAGATGCGCCAGCACCAGCGCAACCGTCTGCGGGTGTTCGCCATCGAGGAATTTACCCAGTTGCTGCGGATCGACCTTCTGCAGCATGGCCAGATCACCCTGGCTGGCCTCCTGCGCCCGCCGCACTAGCGCCAGCAGGTCTTCTGCGCGCTGCTTGCCAAAGGATTCCACCAGCAGCTTGGTGGCATATTCGAGGCCGCCATGCATCATGTAGCGTTGGGTCTCGATCATCTCGAAAAACTCTTCCATCACCCGCAGCGATGTCTCCGGGGGAACATTGCGCAGGTCTGCAAGCTCCTCTGTCACCCGCTGAACATCGGTATCCGGCAGGTTCTGAAAGATCTTCTTGCCCAGCTCATCGCCCACGGCGACGATAAGAATCGCAGCTTTCTTGATGCCGGACAACGGGCGATCGGGAACGCGACGCTCGCTGACCGGGGGTGGGGGCACAAGGCTCGTCGCGCTCGTCGGCAAAGGTGCAGCAGCGGCCATCGTCATCTCTCCTTATTCGGTGTGAATCCAGCTTTGCAGCAGACGCGTGGTCTGTGCCGGCTCACGCCGCAGATGTTCCGCAACCGCGTCAAAGACCATCTGAGCGTGCTTCTGTCTATCTAGCGCCCGCTCTTCGGCATCAAGCAATGAAACCACCTGTTCACCCGGCGTAAGCAGAGGCTCGTCCATGGATACCGCAACCGCAGCTTCCTTCTGCACCGTATCTCTCCGCATCATCGGACGCACCACGAAGAAGACCAGGCAGAACAACGCCGCGAGCAGTGCGCCATACTTCCAGAGCGGCTCGGATTGCACGGCTTTGGCCAGGAATTGCTCCATGGCCGGAGCCGGCGGCTGCGCCGAGTTATCTTCAAAGGCCATATCCTCCACGCTCACCTGATCGCCACGGGTCGTGTCAAAGCCAATCGCCGCCTGCGCCAGCTCCGTCAGGTGCTGCATCTCGTCCGGCGTTCGCGCCTGCCACTTTACCTGTTTACCGTTGACCACCATGCGGTGGTTGATCAGCACTGCGGCAGTCACACGCCGCACCTTGCCTGCGCCCTGCACGGTGTGCCGCACCAGCTTCGAGGCGCCATAAGTACCGCTCTCCTGCTTCAGGTTCTGCGTGCCCAGGTTCTGTTGGGGAAAGAGCGGCGGCTGCACATTGGGAGCGTTGCTCGCCGTGCCCGGAACACCCGTCGGGCCAGCCTGCGCCCCGGAGCTCTGTTCAGATCGCTGCATGGAAAGTGTCACAACATTATTCGGGTCGAAGGTCTCATCGATTTCATCGGCAGTCGCGCTGTCATAGTCCACATTGACCGAAGCTCGTACATTCCCCACCCCGGCGACAGGTTCCAGTGTCTGGATCAGTTTGGCGGCGAGATCCTGCTCGTGCGCTGCTGCGTCCGCCCCGGCATTGTGCTTGCCGAATTGCAGCCGGCCCGCCGCATCGACCAGCGCGACATCTTCCGGATGCAGATCATCGACGGCGCTGGCGACCAGGTTGCGTATGGCGTCCGCCTGCTCGTCGCTTAGAGACTTCCGCTTCAGCTTCAAGACCACGGATGCCTTGGCGTCGCGCTGCTGCGAGGTGTAGAGCGAATCGTGCGGCATCACCAGGTGCACGCGCGCAGACTCCACCTCGGAAAGAGTATTGATGGTGTGCTCCAGTTCGCCCTCAAGAGCGCGCTGGTAGTTCACCTTTTCGTCGAACTCCGATCCGATCCAGTTGGGCTTGTCGAAGAGCTCGAAGCCCATGCGTCCGCTCTTGGGACCGCCCTTGGCCGTCGTCGCCAGCCGCGCCTTGTCGAGATGGGCTGCCGGCACGCGCAGGGTTGCGCCATCGGGAGAAACATCGAAAGGAATATTGGCAGCCGTCAGCTCCGATGCGATTTCACGGGCATCGGGCGGCTCCAGGCCGGCGTAGAGGACCTTCCAGTCCGTGCGCGTGGCAAACCAGAGAATGCCGAGGAAGCAGAGGAGGGCAATGCCTCCCGCTCCTAGCAACCAGAGTCTCTGCTGCCCCTCCATGGCGCGCAGTCGCGCAAGCAGCGCCTGCATCTTCGCACTCGCGCGCTGCGGCAGGCCTGATGGCGGCGCCGGTTGAATTTGCTGGTTCTCATCCATGCTGCGTCGTCTCGCTGTCTATGGGTTCAGGAACGGTTAAAACTGCAGGCCCATCAGCTGCTGGAAGGCGCCAACGGCTTTATTGCGCACGGACAGCGCCAGCTCAAAAGCCGTATCCGCATCGCCGGTAGCGATCATGGCCGTATGCACATCGACTCCGCTGCCATCGAGCAGCCCCTGCACTGTACTCGATGCCTTGTCTTCGAGCTGCTGCACATTATGCATCGCATCCTGGAAGAGTCCGGCAAAGGGTGTCTTTTCGCTGATCGCTCCGGATTGCGCATTCGCCTGAAGATCGAGAGTGTCGGAGAGCGAGGGAAATGTGCTCGTCTGTGTTACAGAATTCGTCTGCATGCAAATCTCCTTGAAGAGCTAGCGGCTTTACGACTTCAGAATGTCGAGCGACGAGTTGATCATCCCCTTCGTCGCCTGTATTGCGGAGCTGTTCAGTCCGTAAGCGCGCGTCGCGCCCATCAGGTCCACCATCTCCGTCAGTGGATTGATATCCGGATACGATACATATCCCTCTTTGTCGGCATCCGGATGCGCCGGGTCAAAGCGCCGCAGGTTGCTCGACGGGTCCTGCACGACAGCAGATACCTCCACACCGCCCACCTTCGGATCGGACTGCGAAAGCAGCTGTCCGGCAAAGGTATTGGGCTCGGCCGCAGCCGAGGAAAAGACAACATGCTGCCGCCGGTACGGTCCGCCTTCCGGTGTTTTTGTCGTCTCGGCATTCGCCATATTCGCCGCTACCACTTCAGCCCGAATGCGCTCCGCCTTCAAAGCCGATCCGCTTACTTCCATCACCCCGAACAGGTTCATCGCTTTCTCTCCATCTGTGTTGTGTACCGCTTACTTGGTATCTGCGTGAATCGCGTCCATTACCCGGGCCGATTCCCGTTTCAACAATTCAATTCCCGTGCGGAACTGCAGCTGCGCCTCCGCCAGGTTCAGGCTCTCGCGATCCATTGAGACGTTGTTGCCGTCGGGCCGCTCGATCAGCCCATCGACCAGGCCGATCCTCGCGGCGCTCGGAGAAAACGGCTTACGGGCTACGCCGTTCTTCGTCTGGTCTGCCATCAGCTCGCCCAGTGACCGCTCCATCTCACCGGAAAAATCAAACCCCTGCGCGCGGTAGCCCGGAGTGTCGATATTCGCCATATTCTGCGCTGTCAGCTTCAGTTCCGTGCTGGACAGATCGAGATACCGTCCCAGCGCATCGCTCATCGGAGTTGAAATCTGCATCTGTTCACCTTTCCCAGTCCTCTGCCGATAGTTCAGGACAGAGATAGAATCCCGCTGTTCTACCCTGCAGAAATTGGGCCAATGTTCCGCCCCGGCAGATAAGAAAATACTTAGAAATCTCCGGCATCTTCGCCGAACTCAATCTCGTAGGCCTGAATCTCGGGCCGGCTTTCCGCCAGTATCCATGCGCGTTCAAGCACATGTTCCAGTTCACGTACATTTCCCGGCCAACGATAGGCCTCCAGTTTTTTTATGGCCTCGGCAGTCATTGCCTTCGCCGGACTCGTCTCCGCCATTGCAGCGAGAAAATGCTGGATCAGAGACGGCAAGTCCTCTTTATGCGAAGACAGATCGGGCGTGCGAATCAGGAAGACCGCCAGCCTGTAATAAAGATCCGCGCGAAATGTTCCTTCGGCAGCCAACTTGGCCAGCGAGCGATGCGTCGCGGCAACAATCCGCACATCGACCCGCACCGGCTCGTTGTCACCCACCCGCTGCAGTTCGCCGCACTCGACAAAGCGAAGCAACTTCGCCTGCAACTGCAGCGGCATTTCGCCGATTTCATCCAGAAAGAGCGTCCCGCCTTGCGCTGCCTCGATGCGGCCAATGCGGCCCTGCACCGCGCCGGTAAAGGCTCCGCGCGTGTGACCGAAAAGCTCGGCTTCGAGCAGCGCCTCCGGAATCGCCGCGCAGTTCAATGCCACGAAAGGACGCGACGAACGCGCACTCAGCCGATGGAGAGCTCGCGCCACCAGTTCCTTGCCTGTCCCCGTCGGCCCCTGCACCAGCACTGGAGTGGTGCGCTGGGCCACCAACCGGATGCGACGGCTCACTTCCAGCATCGCCGGATGATTGCCGATAAACTCCGGCAGCCTGCATGACGCATCGAGAGACTTCACCTCTTTTGTGCCCGTAACTGTTACATGATTTTCCGAAGCAACTCGAGCAACCGCCTCCACCGATTCTTCCGCCGTAATTTTCGCAGCCTCCTCCGACCATCCGATTACCGGAGCGCTATTCCATATCGCGCCATCGGCGTCCTGGCTGCGGCGCAGAGCATAAAGAATCTCATTGCGGCGCGGGCTCCGCGACGTCTTCGTCGTATTTGCACCATCAACGGTTACAAGATCGACGTATGGATACAGCCTTTCAAATTCTCCGATGAATTCCTGCACCTCCAGGTCCGGCAGCCAGGAATCGAGGATGACGATCTCGGCGGGCATAGCATCCAGATGCGCCATGGCTTCCGCGCCACCCTCCGCCTCACGAATCTTCCAATGCAATCCAGTCAACGTTTCTTTCACCCGCTGCCGGAATGAGAGATCGGCGCTGGCCAGCACCGCCGTCCGCGTCGGAGCCGAGGCTTCACGTTTCACTGCTGGAGCAAAAGTTGCCATCTATAGTTTCCTTCCTGTTCGCATGTGTTCAGGCACGCGCGCCGATGGAATATCCCTGTCCGCGCACGGTTTTGATCAGAGGGTTGGCCCCGGTGTCCTTCAACTTCCGGCGCAGATAATTCACATACACATCGACGACGTTCGTGCCCGCCGTCGGATTCATCTCCCACACGCGCTCCAGCAGGTCCGCACGCGAGATCGATCGCCCCCGCCCCAGCAACAGGCATTCCAGCAAGGCAAACTCTTTGTTCGTAAGCTGTACCGACTCCCCGGCACGTTTCACCGAGCGGTCCACGCGGTTCACTTCAAGGTCCGCGTAACGCAGCACCAGGCCAACTTCACGCCGGCGCCGGACCAGGGCGCGGCAGCGGGCGCGCAGTTCCTGCAGCGAAAACGGCTTCAGCATGCAATCGTCGGCTCCAAGGTCCAGGCAACGGATCTTTGTTTCCATCTCGCTTCTCGCCGTCAGAATCAGGATGGGCAATTCGTCATTCACGGTACGCAGGAAGCGGAGCACTTCCATTCCGTCTTTGCGTGGAAGATTCAGATCGAGGATCGTCAGATCGGGAGATTCGGCAACAAAAGTTTCGATAGCCGCCTGTCCATCGGCAACCAGCGCCACCTGATTTCCCTCCGCCTCGAGACCTCTGCGCAGAAACACCCCCAGCGCACGGTCGTCTTCCGCAATCAACAAATGCATCCTTTGCTCCTTGCTGTACTCACACCTTCTCCTGGACGCAGGTGGAACACAATCGAGGCTTGAGGGCAAAATCGAGCAGCGTTCTGAAATGAGAACGGAGATGCAAGGCGGTTTCAAAACGGGAGAGAAGAGGATGAAACGCAGCAATCAGTCTTGACAGGGATTCATTGATCGCGCCGATGATTTCGATTCCAAATTGGAAACGCCCGAAAAAAATCGGCGAAACAAATCTAGCGACAGTTCGCTTTTTATTCGCTACAATGCGGTTATGGCGGTGACACGGCGGCAAAAAGAAGTGCTGGATTTCATCTCCGGCTTTGTGCAGCGGAACGGCTATTCGCCTTCCTTTGAAGAGATCGCACGCGGGCTCAGCCTCAAGTCCCTGGCGACGGTGCATAAACACATCACCAACTTGCAGAATAAGGGTTTGCTGCAAAGGGCGCACAACCGCAGCCGATCGATCGACGTCATGCCGGCACGCAGCAAGACCAGAACGACAGAGCGTTTGCCGCTCATGGGCAGAATCGCTGCAGGCTTTCCGGTCGAAGCCTCGGAAAACGCCGAGACGATTTCGCTGACCGACATCATCGGCAACCGCGATGTCTTCGTCCTTCAGGTACGCGGCGATTCGATGCGTGACGAGCACATCGTCGACGGAGATTATGTGCTTGTCGAAAAAACTCGTACAGCCCGCGAAGGCGAGATTATTGTGGCCCTGGTGAACGGCGCAGAAACGACGCTGAAGCGCTATTACATCGAAGGTTCCATGATCCGCCTGCAGCCGTCCAATATGGAAATGGACCCGATCTTCGTACCGGCAGCTCAAGTAGCGATTCAGGGCCGGGCACTCGGCATCCTCAGAAAATACGCACAATAAAAAAGCCCGGCATAAGCCGGGCTTTTTTAAACTACAAAACCTTACTCAATCACGCGCGAAATGCTGCGAGCGATGGTGTCCTTGGGAACATAGCCGACAATCTGATCGGCTACTTTGCCGCCCTTGAAGAGCAGCAGCGCGGGAATACCGCGAATCCCGTAGCGCATCGGAGTCGCCTGGTTGCGGTCAACATCCATCTTCATCACCTTCAGCTTGCCGCTGAATTCCGAGGCGACTTCGTCGACGATCGGCGACAGCGCTTTACAGGGTCCGCACCATGCGGCCCAGAAATCAACCAGAACGGGCTGATCGGACTGAAGCACCTCCTGCTCGAAATTCGCATCATTTACCTCTACCACCGCCAGACCTGCCATGCTCCTCCTTCTTTCTCTCGACTCGATCCCGAGTCCTCAAAACCAGTCCATTAGATGATAACTGGTACTTAAAAGTCGCAACAGGCTCTTGTGCCGGTTGAAGTCGAAAACTGCGCCGTTTTTTCCTAAAAAAGCAAGAGCGCCCGGACTCAAGCTTACGAGTCACGGGCGCTAGAGCAGCCCTCCCCCAGAACTGCCCACGCATGCGAAATTAATCGCTTGCGCATCCGGGTGTAAAGAAAACTTAGGTAATGCGAAAGTAACCTTGAATCATGGAGTTACGTCAGATTCGCTCCACGCGGCTGAGTGCTGCATCGACCTGGAGGCCACATTCGAGAATTTCCACGGGCTCGTCCTCCGCGTGCTGCAGGATGACTTCTTTCGAGGCATCGATACCCACGCCCGGCTGTACCAGCAGCAGCACGGAGGGGCCAGCCCCACTCAAAGTCGCGCTCAGAATATCTCCCTTTCCAGAGAGTGGGAGCAACTTTTTCAACAGTGGGCATACCTCTGCGCGGTAGGGCTGGTGCATCCTGTCCTCAACGGCAGTTGCCAAAAGTTCGCCGTGACCGGTAGCGAATGCGGCGGTCAGCAGAGCCACGCGCTGAAGGTTAGCGACAACATCCGCCCGGCTGAAGGTCTCGGGGACTACCTTTCGCGAGAGCGTCGTTGCCAGCGGCTTCTGCGGCATCACCACCAATGCCTGCCATAAAGCACGGGGTGTCAATGAGATAGCCTCTACTTCATCCCCCCGCCAGCAGGCCACCGTGAAACCGCCAAGCCAGCAGGCGGCGGTGTTATCCGGGTGTCCTTCAAGACGCGACGCTTCCGTCAAAATCCGGCCCCGATCCCATCCAAGTCGACCAAAATGCGATGCCAGCGCTACGCCAGCCAGCCGCGTCGCAGCCGAAGAGCCGCAGCCCATGCCAAGGGGAATGCCGTTCCGCACCTCAAGCGCTAACGGCACTTCGGTTGCACGCTGCTGCTGCATAACAGTTTTATAGGTATGCAATAGCAGATTCCGCTCCATGGCGCCGCACACATCTGCGTTGCGGCCTACGGCATGAATGGAATATTGCTTTGCCGCAACGGCCTCTATATCCAGGTACAGAGTCAAAGCAAGTGCAAGTGCATCGAATCCCGGTCCCAGGTTGGCTGAGGTCGCGGGCAGTCGCAGATGAACTCGTTCTTTGTTCATCGAACCGCCGCCTTTTCGAGTTCCCGCAGTACCTGGTCCACGGACGCATCCAGCTCGACGGCGTTGCGCCGCGTGATCTCAATCTCGGGACGCAAACCATCGATCTCGTCGGGAGCCAACAGATCGCCACGATGGTAGGCAATGGTGTAGTCCGAGTCTTTCAGCGTATGCCCGGTAAGCAGCAAGACCACCCTTTCATCGGATTGCACTTTACCCTGTTGCACCAATTTTTTGAGTCCGGCAAGCGTCACAGCGGAAGCCGGTTCGCAGCCGATGCCTTCGGCGCCAAGCTCCGCCTTCGCCAGCGCAATCTCTGCTTCGCTTACCTGCTCGCAGTAGCCCTCTGTCTGCTCAATCACGCGCACGGCTTTTTTCCACGAAGCTGGATTGCCTATGCGAATCGCCGTTGCGCGGGTCAGCGCTTCGACCGGCTGCAGCGTTTTGCCGCCATTCTCGTGCAGGCTGCGATAGAGCGGATTTGCTTTCTCTGCCTGAATCACTGAAATCTTCGGCAGCTTTGAGGTCAGCCCCAGATGTTTCATCTCAAGAAATGCCTTGCCCAGCGCAGAGCTGTTTGCCAGATTGCCGCCAGGAACGATGAGATGGTCGGGAACCTCCCAGTCAAACGCCTCAGCAATCTCCAGCGCGGGCGTTTTCTGCCCTTCCAGCCGATATGGATTCACCGAATTGAGCAGATACACCGGAGCGCGCTTCACCACCTCGCTCAAAACCCGCACGCAGCCGTCGAAATCTGTGCGCAGTTGCAAAGTGAGCGCACCATAGTCCATCGCCTGCGAGAGCTTGCCCCATGCGATCTTTCCTTCAGGAATGAGCACCAGGCTGCGCATACCCGCACGCGCCGCATAGGCCGCCATCGCCGCCGACGTGTTCCCTGTCGACGCACAGGCCACCCACTCGAAGCCCAGCTCATGCGCCACCGAGAGCGCGGTCGTCATGCCTGCATCTTTGAACGACCCTGTCGGGTTCATCCCCTGATGCTTGGCAAAAAGTTGTTCGATGCCCGTCGATTCGGCGGTTCGCCGCAGTTGATAAAGCGGCGTATTTCCTTCGCGCAGCGAGACGATATTCGCCTCGTCGCGCAGAATGTGCAGCATCTCGCGAAAGCGCCAGACGCCGCTCTGATCGGCATCGGCATTGGAGCAGCAGCGCTCCTTCCATAACCAGCGCATAGCGCTCGCATTAGGCTTACGAATCTCCGCCATGCCCGCGCTCCACGAGGGATAAACCACTTCATAAAGGTCGCCGCACTCCTCGCAGCGAAAATTTTCTTTCAGTTCACGCTGTTCAATGACACGCGCGCATCCGGTGCAACGCAATAGATGGCCAGAATTTTCCATGATGAATACTTTTAGCCTAGCATCCGCCACGGAAGTGTTCGAGCTTCCGCCGTGCCGGCTGCGATGAAGTCCATATTTTTCGCGACTTCCCATCGATAGAAACCAAAAGCCAAGTGAATAGAAAAGTCGTGTGAGACCGGCTTGTCGTCATCGGATATCGTATAAAATCGCCGCATGGCATCGCTGCTCACGCCGCGTGAAGCTGCACTTCGTCTCGGAATCTCCTACCCGACCGTCAAGCAGTGGCTCTATCACGGAAAGCTCAAAGCCGTGAAAACGCCGGGCGGCCACTATCGCATTCCCGAAGGCGAACTGGATAGTCTGTTGCACAAAGCGAAGCGCCCGGATACGCCCAAGCGCCAGATGATGCGTAACCTGAGCGGACGCAACCAGCTGGTAGGCCGCGTTGTAGAAATAAAAATCGACGGTCTTCTGGCGCAGGTCAAACTCTCCATCGGCGGACAGGTGATCAACTCCATCATCACCGCTGAAGCCGTGCGCGAGATGCAGCTTCAGGTCGGCGAAACCGTTGCTGCCCTGATCAAATCCACCGAAGTCATGGTGCTCCGTGTATAAGCTCTGCCTGTGTCTGCTCTTCGCTCCCCTGGCCGCTGCGCAGACTCTTCGACTCGCAGCCGCCGCGGATCTGCAGCCGGTACTGCCGCCTGTTCTTGAGAAATTTCAAAACCAGACACACATCCGTGTCGAGGCCTCTTACCAATCCTCAGCAACCCTGGCTACGCAGATTCAGAATGGGGCGCCCTTCGATCTCTTCATGGCCGCCGATCTGTCTTTTCCGGAACGCGTGATCGGCGAGGGGCTGGCCGACTCCGACAAGCCGCTTCCATATGCGCGCGGCACGCTCGTTCTCTGGACACGCAACGATTCGCCATTTCGTCAACTGTCTGTCGATACGCTGCGCGATCCCGCGCTCAAGACCCTTGCTATCGCAAATGCCGAACACGCTCCTTATGGGCGCGCTGCTGTGGCTTCGCTCAAAAGCCTCGGGCTGTACGATCAGCTCAAGCCGAAGTTTGTCGTAGCGGAAAATATTGCGCAGACGGCGCAGTACGTCGACTCGGGCAATGCTCAGGCAGGGTTGATTTCTCTCACTTCAGCCCTTTCAGACCGGCTACATGCCAATGGACATTACATCGTCATGCCCTCCGATTCCTATCCACCGATTCTGCAGGGTGGGATCGTTCTGAAAAACTCTTCCCACCGTACCGAGGCGCACCAGCTTCTCGACTTTCTGATGTCGTTTCCCATTCAGAAAGAGCTTGCCGCGCGTGGCCTTGAGCCTCCAAACGAACCAGCGCCTGCCCACTGATGGATACTCAGGCTCTCTGGCTCACACTCAGACTCGCTGTCGTCACAACCTTCCTCCTGCTCTGCATCGCGATTCCTCTCTCTCACTGGCTTGCATTCGGCAAGGCACGCTGGCGGCCCATCGTGGAGGCCGTGACAACTCTGCCGTTGCTTCTGCCACCCACGGTTCTCGGGTTCTATCTGCTGGTACTGCTCGGACCCCGTACCGCTCCGGGCCGGTTTCTGATTCACCTTATCGGCCACCCTGTTGCCTTCTCCTTCAGTGGTCTCGTTATTGGCTCCATGATCTATAGCCTGCCCTTCGCGGTGCAGCCCATCACCAGCGGCTTTTCGGCAATTGCTCCCGAAATTCTCGACGCCGCGACGCTCCTCGGTGCGAATCGTCTACGCCTTCTCGTCGATCTCCTGCTTCCGCTGGCGCG
>JAATFH010000016.1 GCA_015655315.1 Terriglobales bacterium | reverse complement strand
GCTGGACCGCGTCGATTTCTCCAGCCGTCTCTACCTGACGGGAAAAGATGAGGAAGACCTGGCCATCGCGCAAGCGAACGCGATTGCCCTCGATACCGGGCTCATCCATCTTGCCAACCTGGTCAGCGATAATGATCCGCAGGTGGCCCGCGCACGCGAGTTGAACAGCTGCGTTCTGGAACTGAAACAACAGATCAATGACGCTTTGCAGCAGGGGGCCAACCTGCACAAGAAAGTCCTTGAATGCCGCGACGAAGCCAGCAAGATGCAGGAATCGGAACGCACGATTCTTACCCAACGGACGGAAGAGTCGCAGAAAAGCATCTATCGCAGCCTGCTGGCCGGTGTCGGATTCCTGGGCGGTTCGCTCACTGTCGTCATCGCCCTCTTCGGTTTTCTCATACGCGATGCCAAACGCCGTCATCGCCTGGACCAGCAGATTTTTAATACCAATTCCCAGCTGGAAGTCACTGTGCTGACGCTACGGAAACGTGCGGCGGAGGCTGCCCTGCTCATGTCCGCCAGAGAAGAACTGCAACTCTGCACCAGCCCGGGGCAGGCACACGAAGCAGTTGTCCGCTACACCCAGCAGCTGCTGCCTGCGGTGAATGCCGCTCTGGCGATTATCAACAATTCGCGTCACATGGTGGAGATTGCCGCGGCATCGGAGGGGGAGGCGAAAGTTTTGGACGGCTTTCCGCTCGATGCCTGCTGCGGACTCAGGTCCGGACGGCCCCGGTGGAGACAGCCGGGACAATCGGAAGTTCATTGTGCCCACTTTGTAGGCAATCCCCCTGACAATTACTTGTGTGTCCCTCTAACGGCTCATGGAGATACGCTGGGAATCCTCTGCATTGAATGCCCTACACCGCTCGTTGCCGTGGATGTTCAACGAAACATGGAGAGTCTGGAAGAGCTGGCCGAAACCGCGTCCATGTCCATAGCTGGCCTGAATCTGCGGGCGCGCCTGGAGCACCAATCCATTCGCGACGGCCTGACCAATCTTTATAACCGGCATTTCATGGAGATTTCGCTCGATCGCGAATTGCGGCGTGCCGCGCGAAATCACACCGACATTTGCATCCTCATGGTGGACGTGGATCACTTCAAAAGATTCAACGACACCTACGGGCATGAGGCGGGGGATTGCGTTTTACGCGAGGTCGCCGAAACCTTCCGCCAATCCGTACGAGCCGAAGACATCATCTGCCGTTACGGCGGCGAAGAGTTCGTCATCATTCTTCCGGAAACGTCGCAGGATGCGGGCACGGAAAGGGCAGAAAACATCCGTCAGCGAGTGAGCGAGCTCAGGGTTCGCTTCCGCAGCGAAGCTCTGCGCGAAGTGACCATCTCCATCGGCGTGGCCACCTTCCCGCAGTCGGGCAGCACCCTGGAAGAACTGCTGCGTGCGGCCGACCGTGCTCTATACATGGCAAAACATGGTGGCCGGAATCAGGTGGTCGCGGCGGGACTGACTCTCACTACGATCTGACGCTAGGCACGCGCGAAACCGCGAATCCACTTCTGCACCGGCTTTTCGATGAACTTCATCGTCAACAACGCGGCTGTCACCAGCAGGCCGTAACTGAGCCATGGATCGAACTTGATCAGGTGTGTTCTTTCGAGCAGATGAGAGTTGTGAATCAGCTCCCATAAATTGAAGTGCAGAATATACAGGCAGTAACTCGCCTGCCCGACCGCGACAAAAGGCCAGAAACCGAAGAAGCGGGCGATCAGATTGTGTCCTGCCAATCCGAGAATGGCGAGGCCGAAGAGCGGCATCAGCAGGCCATCGTGCATGAGGGCAAACGGCATACGATCGCCGAAGTACAGCACGGTGTAGAGAGCGCCCACTCCCAGAATACCCAGCAACAGCCGCCAACGGCTGCTGCGCGAGATGCGCGCATCCACATCGGCCAGCACGATACCGAACAGGAACGACGGCACATGCGGCGGCGGTGAAAACTTGAGCGCGCGCATCCAGAAGCTATCCGTATAACGTCCTGGATTCGGACCATCGGGCTGTAAAACGGTGTACAGGGTGGGCAGCACCATGCCCGCAACCCACAGCACGGCCAGCAGACTTAAAAGACCGCGCCAGTGCTGCGGACGCTTCCAGCAGACCACAGCGGGAAAGATCAGGTAAAAGAATGCCTCGGTGCACATCGTCCACGCGGGCGTGTTCCAGAAAGTAGCCAGGTTCGGCACCCAGCCCTGAAGCAGCAGAGGCGTCAGCACGACACCGAGCGCGAACTCTCCATGGGTGCGCACATGCCACTCGGCCATCAGCATGCCGAGCGATATCAGCAGGCCGAAAATGTACACGGGATAAAGACGGGAAAACCGCGCGACCCAGAAATGGCCAATATTCAGCTGGCCGCGTTGCGCGCGGTCGCTGTAGTTATAGGCCAGAATGAAGCCCGACATCAGCAGAAAAAAGCTGACCGAAGTGTAGCCATTGTCAACGATGGGGGCGAAGGGCCCGAACCACTTCGGATTGGAAAAGTGATAGAAGACGATGTTCAGTGCGGCAAAAGCACGCAATCCGGAAAGTGCCGGGAGCCTCGACTTCTTGACCGGCTTCGCCGCCTCAACCGGAGCCTCGGGCTCTGAAGAGGGAGGCAGCGTTTCTGCGGGCCGTTCCAGCACCGCAGCCGGCGATGCGTATTGCGTCTCTAGACTCAGGCCGTCACCAGTGAGCCGACTTTCTCCCCGCTGATTACGCGGCGGATATTTCCCGGCCGGTTCATATTGAAGATGATCATGGGCAGATTGTTGTCCTTGCACAGGCTGACTGCAGTGGTGTCCATGACCTTGAGACCCAGCCGCAGAATGTCCATATAAGTAATCTGCTCGAATTTGACCGCATCCGTTTTGATGACCGGGTCGGCATCATAGATGCCTTCTACTTTGGTCGCTTTTAATAAGACGTCCGCCTTGATTTCCATGGCACGCAAAGAAGCAGCCGTATCTGTGGAAAAGTATGGATTTCCCGTCCCGGCGGCAAAAATCACCACGCGGCCCTTTTCCAGGTGCCGGATGGCCCGACGCCGGATATACGGCTCGCAAACCTGGTGCATCTCAATCGCCGACATGACGCGGGCGTGCACGCCACACTTCTCGAGCGCATCCTGGATGGCCAGTGCATTGATCACCGTTCCCAGCATGCCCATGTGATCGGCGGAAACGCGATCCATCTCCTTGGCCTGCTCGGCGACGCCGCGAAAGAAGTTGCCGCCGCCGACGACAATGGCGACATCGACGCCCATCTCGCGAACATCGGAGATTTCCCCGCAGATCTCGTGCACACGATCTACGTCCACGCCAAAGCCGCGCCCGGCAGCCAGCGCTTCGCCTGAAAGCTTAAGAACTACGCGGTTATACATTCCTTTTGAGTATCGCATGGGTTGCGGCCTGTCGCGAAACAGGACACCGCTGTCCCGGCCCACACTTCAGATGACAAGAGGGAAATGTCCGCGAACATGCCCCTTTGCAGCCTATTGAACCGTGATCGTGAGAGCGCCGGATGCCGTCGAACCCGGATTCTGTGCGGTCAGACCGACGCTCGCGGCGGAAGTAACATCGGCAGCCGCAACCGCCACGCTCAAATGCCCCGCATCGACAAAGGTAGTGCTTCTTGCCGACCCGTTCCACAAGACAATAGCGCCCGGCAGGAAACCGCTTCCGGTGACCGTAAGAGTGGTGTTGCCACTGTTAACGGGAATGGTGGTCTGGCTCGCACCGGTCAATGTCGGAGCCGGATTCGCATCCAGCTCCGAAGGCAGAACGAACGGCCCGCGAATGAGATAAATCTGCGAGACACCGTTGGAGTTGGTGTTGTTCGTGACACGCAAGGCCAGACCATCCTGCCCCCAGCGCAACATGTCGTTCACCTGGCTTGCGTTTACCTGGCCTGCCGCTCCCGGTATCTGCAGATTAAGCGAGCTTTCAGCCACAAACTGTGTCGTGTTGTAGCGCACAAGGCTGAGCAGTATCTGACCAGGAGGGTTTGCAATCGGACCAGTAAGGTTTGCAGGCCCAAGGAAGACCTTGCCGGTCGCCGTATCGGGAGCGACGGCAGAGGGCCCGAGGCCAAAGCTGGCGAGCGTCGAGATGCCGAGCGTCGCAATTTGAGAAGGCGGGGTTGTATTTGGATTGACGATGCCACCAGCGGCACCGTATACCGTGCCGTTATCAAGTTTAAACGACCCCGAAGCCCCACCGAACCCGTTGAGAACTGTACCGTCGATAGGCACTGCTCCGCTTGCATCCACGCTATAGCGATAGAAGTTGGCCCCGCTGGTTTCCGGGTCATATGCGTAGAGATGCGCCGCATCCGCAAAGACCGGATCGTCCCCGTTATCGACTCCCGTGACCTGCGACCGAAAGGTGCCCGTGTTACCTGCAATATCGAAGATGGCGATGCCGGTCAGACTGCCTGTATCCACGGCCAGCGTTGTGTCGCTCCCCGGCATGGTTGCAATGCTGAGCGCAGCCACTTGCGTAGAGGCAATCGACATGGGAATAGCCGCTTCAAGCTGCTGCGTCAGGAGATTGAAGCGTCCCAGGCTGTTCGCGCCGCTGAGTCCGACGAACATGTAGTTGCCGTCGCTTGTCTCCGCCATTACATTGGGCTCGCTGCCGACGCTTACCGGCGTTCCGACACTACCAGTAACCGGATCGACAGCAACAGTCGAGTTGCCGGTCAAATTCGTCGCTCCGCTGGGCAACGTGGCGTAGAGCTTGCGCGTGAATGGATCGTGACGCCGTCGACCGGTTCGCTTCCGGCGCGACGTTTGGCG
>JAATFH010000048.1 GCA_015655315.1 Terriglobales bacterium | reverse complement strand
GGCGACGAACTGGTATGCCGTTTATGTGGAGACGCCGGACAAAGACCTGCGCAATAACGATCCGGGAGCCGTTCAACGCATGGAAGAATACGAGCGCATGGCGCGCGATCTCGGAGCCAAGGTCGTAGTTCTCAAAGACAAGAATGTTGCCAATGCGCTGATCGCCTTCACCAAGCGGGAAAACATCTCCCACGTGATCTTTGGCCAGTCGGCGCGGTCACGCATCGATATTCTGTTGCGCGGTTCGATCATCAACCGGTTTCTCGCCGAAGTCCGTGAAACAACCGTCCAGGTTGTGCCCATGAGCAAGGAAAAACGCTGATCGAGGCTACTGCTTCTTCAGTACCGCGCTTCGGTTTTCGTCCGTCGTGATCGCCGCTTCAAGTTTCTTAAGCTCTTCGTACTGATCGGGCTTAAGCACCAGTTCCTTGACCACAAGTTCCCGCGAGTAGCGAAGCACATTCTGCTCTGCCTTCACTTCGCTGGTATAGGTCGCGAATCCCACATCGATTTTCATCGGGTCGGGAAGCTCATCCACAATGAACCCCGCGGGCACGGAGACATCGAACGAATCGCGCCTGATTCCGACAACCCGCAAATCGATGGGATATTTACGCGGATTGCCGTTGAGCGCTTCCGCGTCGGAACCCAGCACACGCGGCCTCACAATGAGCAAGGTGCCAGCTGTTTTGGCATAAACAGGCGCGGAAATCTGATACTTCACAACAAACTTCTCTTCCAGATTCTGCACGTTCTCCGCGCTCTCGGCCTTGAGCTGAAACGCAGAAAGATCCTGCCTCAGGCGACCTTCAACGTACTCGCGCCGCTCTTTTTCAGCATTCTCAGCAAAGTAGTTTCGCTCTCTGCTCGATGAGGCTCCCATACGCGTCTCGGTAATCGATCCCTGCAGCGTACCGTCCGCGTCCAGCTGAAGTTTTGCAGTGCGCTCGGCCACATCGCTATCCGGAGGAGTGACCGGAAGCTGGATCACCTGGCTGTTCGCGCCATTGACCAGCGTCCCGAAACTTCCCTGCAGGTATGTCGGAAGCAATCCGAGGGGCACATATTCATTTGTGGGGTCAAAGATGAGGAAGCGGTCACCGTTGCGCGCTTTTACGATCGTCTTCAGCCGCGCATCGTTATATCCATCCGGGACCTGGATGGCTGCAATCGCATGATTTCCGTCGATGGAGGGCACATTGGCATCGACAAAGCCGCGGCGCGTATCGACGAGGACGTAGGTCGCATGCACGCCGATTGAATTCAGCATAGCGATCAGCAGCGTTACCTTGTCCTTGCAATCTCCATAGTGGTTATGAAAAACCGCTGCCGCCGGATGCGGCTGGTAGCCGCCAATGCCGATCTCAATGCCCACGTATCGAATTTCGCGCTGCAAGTATTCTGCAATCTTCTCGGAGCGGGCGGTGAAGTCGCCTTCTTTGCTTGCCAGCTCCTGCGCTTTCGCGGCAATCTCAGTCGTAGCCGCGCTCTGCGGAGTGGCCAGCCCGTCATACCATTGGCCGATATTCGTCCATAGCTGATCGCCCTGCGTGATCTCGCTCGCGGCATAGTGCACCACCATGCGCCCTGCGAGTGCGATTTCGGCCGGCGCAAGCGGTACGTCGTCCGTGTCCACGGCAGGGATGTCGGCCAGTTCCCAGCGCCAGTGGCACGGGCCGACCTCCTGCGGCTGGATGGAATCGTGGTTGTGCCAGAGCGGCTTCTGCTTCCATCCCGAAGGAAGATCGACCTCGAAAACAGCACGAGAGACCGGAATCGAAGCCTGGAAGTCCCATGATCGCTCTGTCATATATCCCGGCAGCTGGATCTCGGATTCATAGGCGACCACGCCACCGGGATCTGCGCCGGGCGGCGTCACAACTTTAGCGCGGTCATCCACATAGAGGAGCCCGTCCGCTACCGCACCTTCCTCGCGAATCTGCTCATCTTTCACCGTGTATTGGTGCCCGTCCGGCCCGATGCTCCACGCGTGAAAGGAAAGCAACTTCCTCCCGCCCCCAGACCACGCCACCAGTTGGGCATATTCACGCCCCTGCGGACGCAGAAGCTTGATCACTTCCCTGCGACGCAGTTTTGCCTGACCATCGGGCTGCACGGTCAACAGCTCGTCGCTGAGTAAAACAATGGCCTTCGCTCCCGCAGGATTCGACACCTGCGTGGCGGCCGCCTGCTGTACCCAGTCCGCAAGCGGAGGAGTTGAGGCATGCCCTCTGGATACAGGAAACAGGATCAGGAAGAAAATGCCCGAAGCCAGCCGTGCTCGCATCACTGGCCCTTGGCGGTTGCAGCCGCCACATGCAGAACAGCCTGCTGCTGGTCCTGGGCGTTTGCCTTGGCAAAGAAATCCTTGATCTGCGGATACTCGTTCTTCTGATAGAGGATGCCGGCCACCGCCACCACGCGGCTATAGACGTACGTTGTCTCCGTCCCCTTGTATTTCGCGACGTAGTCGGCAAAACTGGGCAGCGGAATCTCGGCGTCTTTGGGAACGCTTTCGACGGTAAAACCCGCCGGCAGTGCGAGGGTTACCGTGTCTCTCACCATAAAGGGAAAGCGCAAATCTAACGGATTCTCACGCTTGTCGTGCACGAATAATGGCTTGGCATTGGCCTCAAAGAACGTTCCGGGTAGAAAGATGCGCTTCCCCGTCGCTGTGCCCAGATTGCCGCTGACATCGACCATCGCCATCAGGGCGTGGTTGTAGTCGGACGCTCCTATAAAGTGATTTGTTTTTACCACGACGCCCGCAGGCATGTCCTTCTGCAACTCGTCTTCGAAGTCCTTCTTCGTCTGCTCCTCATCCGAGCGCAGCATATCTTGCCGCCAGCGCAATGCCTCGTCACCTGTATACGTCATGCGGATAACACCCTGCAGCTTGCCATCGCTATCCATCTTCAGCTCCGCGATGCGCCCGACCAGTGTGTCCTTGTAAGCAGATCCTGGCGAATAAGCCATATCGGTACCGCCATCCACCTGGCGCACGCCTCCGGCAAAGGTGTGCTTCCAATGGAGCTTGCCGAATTCGCAATACCGCTCGCCGGGATCGAAAAAATGCTCCTTGCCGTTCACGGAGACGATGGCGATCTCATCGTCCAGCTGGTCCCAGTCCAGGTAACTCTTGATCAGGAGGCTCCGGTTACGATTGGTCACGGCCATGGCATACGCCTTCATGCCCGATGCGCGCGCCATGGCGATGAAGAGCAGCGTCAACTCGTCATCGTTGCCGCGCTTCTGCTCCCAGATATCGTCCGCTGTTTTGACTTTCAGCCCCTCTGCCTTGTTTTCTTCGGCGGAGTGCTGCCGGGTGAAGCTGGTGTTTTCAAGCTGCATCACCGCGGCGTATATTTTTTGGAGCTTCTGCTCATCCGTATCACCGGGAGCCATGAGTTGCTGTACCGCCGCCTTCAATTTGGGCGAAGCCTGGGCAAAGCGGTCCACATTCTTCGACCAGTACTTCCCTTCCTGTTTCCAGAAATCGTCCTCGCTGTGGTAGCCCGAGTAATAAAAGATCACCCGGTAAGAGATGCTCTCCATCGGCGGCATGTACTCTTCGTCGATCATGGGAGGCACATTCTCAATCGTCAAATCGTAGCCATCCATCCCGCTACGCACCTGCACGCCGGGAGGCAAAACCGGCGTATACATCAGGCCTATTACGACGTGGCCATGCTCGCTGTTGCTGGTCAGCTCGCGCTGGGTGGGCACAAAGTGATAGTGGGCCTTGTGAACATAGAGCGGCTGCTGAATAAGCCAGCGCGGCGATGAAGCTGTATGGTCGTCGTAGGCCAGTATGTATTCGTACTCGATGATGCTGCCGACCTGGACATCCGGCAGGCTGAAGACTTTTGCCATGAATTTCTGATCGTTCTGTTTCAGCAGCAGCTTTTCAATGGGCTTGCCGGTGAACGGAATCACCGTGCCGTCGCTGTGAATGGTCCGCCCCTTTACGTCGCGGATGGAAAACGTGCGCCCCTCATAAGCCGGAATCTCGACGTTTCCGTACTCCTTGCCCTTTTCGGTGAGAATCTTGATCCGCACGTACAGCGAATGCATGTGCAGCTTGTCGTCGGAGATTTCCTGGCGGAAAAGGTATACCGCCGCAGCATCCGGAGCCGCAGGATCGGACGTCATCTTCAATTCTTCGGGAGTGGGTTGCTGGAAATCGGAAGCAATGGCAGGGAAAGAACACAGAAGAGAAGACCAAAGCAGGAAAATACAACTACGCAGCACTTTCAAAGAAGCCTCGCAAAAAGCACAACTATCTTCCCGGATAGCCACGAATCGCTTCCAGGATGCCTAGTTTTACTTCAGAAATGAGCTTCTCCACAAGTAAATTTTCTTTATTGGCAGCGGTCGGACTGCTCCTTGCCGTACAGGCCATTTTTCGGGGAGCGAGTGACCGTTCGCCCATAAGGAGACGGCAAGCCTTTGCCGTCTCCTTATGGGGCAGAGCTGCGACCGCACCATTACCCGTCGCCCTGATGGGCGCTATACGGACTTTGGCTGGTATACATTAGCTATGACCTTCCTGCACTGCGTCGTAATGCTCTTCCGCAGCCGCAAGTTTTACCGGTATCCAAGGGCCAGACAGGCGAATTGCGCCTTCACGACGATGCCAGCGTCCATCGCTTTGCTGCTGCTGTTGCCGCTGGCGCATCCATCGCGGGCTTTCGCCGCGAATCCTGACCTGCAGACTGTGGTGACCGGCTCGCGCCAGCGTATCGAGACATTGGACTATCGCATGAGCGGGCGGCTCACACGGGTGGAAGGCGATGGCAAGCGCACCACCTACAAGTTTGTCGCCAAGGCTCACTGGTTTCCCGATGGCCTGCGTCTGCTGAGCGAGATCTCAGGGCCTGCCTCAACGAAGACCAGCATTTTGCTGCGCATGAGCGGCAGCGGGCGCGTGACCATCGAAGCGATACTTCCTGGCCAGAAGGTCTCCAGCGTGTTGCCCTTCGAACATTGGAACGACCCACTTGTGGGCACAGACTTCTCCTATGAGGACTTGGTAGAAAACCAGTTCTTCTGGAAGAATCAGGAACTCCTGCCACCGCAGAAATACGGCGCACGGGATTGCTTTGTCCTTAAGAGCACGTCCGGGGCTCAGGACCAGACTCACTATGCCTCGGTAACATCGTGGATTGACCGCAGTATTTTGTACCCTGTGCACGTGGTAAAGACGTCTCGCGGGACGGGACAGCAGAAGGACTTTGTCTACTATGGGCTGCGGCAGGTCCGCGGCACCTGGTCGGCGACGCAGATAGAGGCAAAGCAGCAGGGCAAGCCCGGCTCCTCGATGCTTGTGATCGAAGGGGGATCGGCAAAGGCCAATCTTGGACTCAAGGACTTTGATCTCAACCGGTCCAGCGCTCAAGGAAAATAAATCGAACCGGTGAATCAGTCTGTTGCGAGGCCCCGTGCTGTCCCGGGCGTATCCACAGTGTTTGCCGTCATTGGACAAGCTCTTTTTCACAGGTTGCCACAGGGACGCCATGTAAGCCGTAAGGCCACCAGTTCCAGTCGCCGGCAAGCTGCAGGAGTGCCGGCCCAACCACCATCCGCACCACGGTAGCATCGATGAGCACGGCCACGGCAAGCGTAAAGCCCAGCATCTGCACGACCAGAAAGCTTCCCATGGTGAAGGCGGTGAAGACGGCAATCATGATCGCCGCGGCGCTCGTGATGAGCCCCGCCGTCCGCGCCAGGCCCTCGATAACTGCCGATCTCTCGGACAGGCCGCGCCGCCGTTCTTCGAGGACGCGGGCGACCAGGAAGACCTCATAGTCCATGCTCAAGCCGAAGACGATGGCAGACGAGAGAATCGGTACGATGGGGAATACGGAGCCGGTCGGCCCGTCGAGCCCAAAGAGTCTGCTGCCGTGGCCTTCCTGAAAAACGATAACTAACGCCCCGAATGAAGCGCCAACCGAGAGCAGATTGAGCAGAATTGCTTTGACAGCTGCAAATAAGGAACGCAACCCGATCAGGAGCGCCAGCAAACTCCCCAGCACGACGCCGGCGATCACCTTCGGCAAACGTTCCTTCACTACTGAGTCATAGTCTGCGTCGAGCGCGGGAACGCCGCCGACGCGCAGCACCGCGCCGGGGACGCCGGATATCGCCGCCACATCGGAGGAACGCACCTCTCGTACCCATCGTATCTGTTCATTGTGCGAAAGAGTGGCAGTAGGCAGCAGCTCAATCAGGGTAGCCTGACTATCGCTGCGCAGAAAACTCTTACGAATCGGCTCGGGCACATCGTCGATAGCGTCCGGAGTATCAGACATTCCCGTGAGCGTCGGAAGAGATAAGACCTCTTCCGCTCTGGGGTCGCTCTGAAAGTGCTTCGTCAGGCGACTGACGGCAAGCCAGCCAGCCGGCGAGAGCGGCGGCGACTGCGGCGGCAATTCCACAATCACCCGGAGGGACTGCACCACACCCGACCGCCCCATGCCTTCAAGCGTGTGCAGCGCTTTCACCGACTCGGCTGCGGCGGGGAGCGAGTGACGATCAGGAAGTCCGGGAGAGATTCTCCGTGTCTGAGATGCAAGGATCAGCAGCGGAATCCCGGCGATAAGCAGAGCAGTCCAGGGCCGGCGGGTAACGATGCTGCCCCACCGCGCCCACCGCGCACTCGGTGCGCACAGGCTGTCCGGCGTCTTGAATCTCTTGGCTGGCAAAGGCACCCTGGCGGCATTGATGCGATGCCCCAGCAGACTAAGCACCCAGGGCAGAATGAATGTGCACAGCATGACACTCAACGCCGTCACCAGCAGGCCAGCTACCCCGATGGAGCGCAGCTCGCTGATGGGCACGGTCAGCAGCGCGGAGAATCCGATGGCAACGGTCGTGGCCGAGATGATCAGCGTCCGCCCCGCTTGCCCGGCAGCAATGTCGGCAGCCTGGCCGGGATCATATCCTTCGGCCAGGGCTTCGCGAAACCGGCTCACCATCAGCAATGCATAGTCTATGCCCAGGCCAAGGCCGAGCATCGTTGCCAGATTCTGCACCAGAATCGACAGATGCAGATAGTGCGAGAGGAGCGCAGCCGCACCCATGGCCATCGAGATGGAGAGCAACCCAACCCCCAGCGGCAAGAGCGCAGCCACAAGACCGCCGAAGGCCAGCAACAGTAACAGGAGCGTTACCGGCATCGCTTTTTCCTCGGCATGGTTGACGTCATCCGCGCTGACCTTGCGAAGATCGAAGTTCAGGGGCGCCTCACCCGTAATTCCCAATTTGATATTGGGGTATTGCGACTTAAGCTGACCTTCCATCCAGTCTGCTTTTGCCCTCAGTTGGGGGACCAGCGCATCGACAGCGTCATCGCGCGCGTCCAACCCAAAGATGATCAAGGCCCCGCCATTATTCCCGGTGAACAGAGGATCCGGCCAATCCAGACTTGAGACGGCACCTGACACTCCCGGCACACTACGCAAGGAACTGGTTAAGAAGCTCAATGCATCCGCGCCCTTTGCTGAATCCGGATCGGGAATACCGGTGATCACCAGAACCAGGCGGTGGGCATAGGGAGAATGGAAACGCTGCGTCAGTTCCAGGTCAACTTTTTCGGATTCTCCGCCCTTGATGTGAACAGCTGTCTCCAGGCGACGTTCGACTTTGTAGGAAAAGGGCAGCAGGGCAAGCGCCATGACAAACCCCGACATCGCCAGCCAGAATCGGCGGCGAGCGGCACCATGGCCAGTCTTCAGGCGTGACATTACCATGGGAGATCCACGTCGTTTTCTGCTTCGTATGCGAGCAATGAAATGAATTTGGCGGTCGTGTACATGAATAATATAGGTCGAACCAGGTATTTATTGGGATGCGACCTGGAGCTTAGTGACGGTAGACGGAACTCCCGTAATGAGAAAATCGGCGGCATGCGACACCGGCTTTATCGGGTTTTCCGGATGCAGCTTCTGCCATGCGTCAACGCTCTGACGCGTTCCGGAAAAATCAGGAGTGAAGAGACGATCTAGGCCCTGCTGCATGGCAGACTGTAGTTCCGAGGCCGGCATCGAAGAGACTGGCAGGAAGGCAAACACCACCAGTGGAAAAGCAAGACCCGTATTCTTTCCTATTCTGATAATCGTGCCCACTTAACCCTTCCGGAAAAAATTACTATGCTTCCATAGATACAGATGAAAGTATGCGCGGGAGTCAACAAAAATCCTCGGCCCGCTAATATGTATCAAACAGTGGGATGCGCCTTTGCGTGTCCGCCGGTTGTCATTTTTATGTTAGTTTTGAAGTAGCGGGTATTCCCGTGAGCTCGTAGCTCAGTTGGTAGAGCAACGCCCTTTTAAGGCGTGAGTCCTGGGTTCGAATCCCAGCGAGCTCACCACAAAAATTTCCTATCCCCGAAAACACTTTCTCCAATCCACAAGATAGCGGTTTTAGCCCAAGGCAGATTCTGTCTGCTCTTATCTTGCTTACGCCTGCATTCTCATTTGCAGACAGGAATTCCCGCCCCGCTGAGGAGCTGAGAATTCCTGCGAACATTTTGTACGAATCGACTATAAATTACGATTGTTTATTCGTGTGGAAGTGCGTTGCCGCAACCGCCCGCAGCCTCTCGGCGGCGCTCTCCGGCGTGATGTCGCGCTGCGGCATTCCCAGCATCTCGAAGCCCACCATGAATTTACGCACCGTCGCCGAGCGCAGCAGCGGCGGGTAATAGTGCGCGTGGAAGTGCCATTCCTCGTGCTTCTCGCCGTCACACGGCGTCTGGTGGAAGCCCATCGTATAGGGAAAGCTCGTCTCGAAGAGATTGTCGTAGCGCGTGGTGGTCTGCTTCAGAATGTTCGCCAGGGCGGCGCGCTGAGCACTCGAAAACTCAGCCATCGAACCGACATGCTTCTTGGCCAGCACCAGCGTTTCAAAGGGCCACACCGCCCACCACGGAACGACCACCAGAAACTCGTCGTTTTCACAGACGATGCGTGTCTGCTCGTTTTGCTCGGTCTTGAGGTAGTCGCACAACAGGCAGGAACCGTGCTCGGCGTGATAGGCCTTGAGCGATTCTGTCTCGATCGCCGGCTCATCGGGAATGTGTTCGGTCGCCCAGATCTGGCAATGCGGATGGGGATTACTCGCCCCCATCATGGCACCGCGATTCTCAAAAATCTGTACATAATTGATCGCAGGATTCGCCGCCAGTTCGTTGTACTGCTCCACCCACGCGTCCACGACGCGGAGAATGTCCGGCTCTTCCATCAGCGCGACCGTCAGGCTGTGGTCCGGATGAAAGCAGAGCACGCGGCAGCGCCCGCGCTCCTGCTCGGCGCGCAATAGCGGCGGCATGCCTTCCGTGTGCGGCTCGGGCGAATCTGGCAGCAGAGCGGCGTAATCATTGTCGAAAATGAATACGTTTTCATAACGGGGATTGACATGCCCCCCTGCGCGCTCATTGCTCGGACACAGGTAGCAGGTGGGGTCGTAATGCACATTGGAAAATCCCGCGGACTGATTCACTTCCCCCTGCCAGGGACGCTGCGTGCGGTGCGGGGAAACAAGCACCCACTGGCGGCGCAACGGATTATAGCGGCGATGGGGAAACTGGTAGGCAGACTCGTTCACGAACACATCCTCTCGGTGAAGTTCTCGTCTTCCATTTTAAGCAGTCGGCTTATTGGGGACAGGCTGCACCGCGAGATAGGTCTCGGCAAAGCGGACGCTGTAGTCTTCGAGCAGAGCGCGCACCCGCTCCGCGTCCGGCGAACGCACGATCAGTCCCGCATGATGATGCTTCTTCATGCGGTAGACAATTTCGGGAGCGTCGAAGATCGAGGTATCCGGCTCCGCCGTGCGCGCCAGGCACAGCACGCTTCCGGTGTAGTCCTGCGTTGTGGCGGGGACCGTATAAGGCTCACCGCGCAGCGAGAGCACTTCGATCCGCGCCCACTCCGCCCACAGGTTCACACCGGTTGCGAATTCGACCACGTCGGCGATGAACGCGCCTCCGACCCGGGCCGCCACTTCAAGAAAATAAAACCTGCCGTCTTCGCCGCGAATGTACTCGGCGTGCGTGACGCCGCGTACCATGCCCATGGCCGGAATCAGCTGCGCATTCAGCGCTGTCAGCTGCTGCGCATCCGGGCCGCGCCGGTCGACAATCCGCGTGGTGAAGACGCCGCCCTCGTGCATGACCTGCATGGGAGGCTTGCCATAGCGGCTTACCGCTGAAAACACGACCTTGCGCTCACTGGTGATCGCATCCACGTGGTAGATGTCGCCGGGAACGAAGAGCTCCAGCAGGTAATGGCTCTGGCGGTCGCCCAGTTCGTCGAGGGTGCGCCAGAGCTGTTCCGGTTCATGAATCTTTCTGATTCCGATCGCCGACGCCTCGGCACGCGGCTTCAGCACCCAGGGTGAGGGCACGTTCGCCATGTAAGCGCGCAGGTCGTCATAGTTCAGCACCGGAGAAAACTCCGGCACCAGCGCTCCGGCACGCTGCGCTTCAAAGCGCATGGCCAATTTATCGCGGAAGTGCTGGGTGGTCGTGCGCCCCATGCCGGGGATGCGCATGTGCTCGCGCAGTGCGGCCACCATCTCCATATCGAATTCATCGAGCGCAACGATGCGGTCGATCTTCCAGCCGCGCGCGACGTAGGTCACGGTCTTGATGACCTGCTCCAGCGCAAGGTCGGCGGGCATGGTCATTACTTCTTCCAGAATGTCGCGCGGCCAGTCGGCATCACGCAGATTGTCGCCCGTCAATAGCGTCGGCCTGACGCCAAGCTCGGCGCATTGGCGCATGAAGTCCTGCCCTTTTTCGTAGCTCGCAATGCACAGGATGCGTCGGGTTCCGTCCGCCATCGATGGCCCTCGCTCT
>JAATFH010000414.1 GCA_015655315.1 Terriglobales bacterium | reverse complement strand
TTGATCTGCGACACCGAACTCTTCGCGCCGATTCCCCCGACACTCTGGGTGGGATTGCGCGGCCTGGTCTATACCGAGATCGAAGCCCGCGGCGCAGCCACCGATTTACACTCCGGCGTTTATGGAGGAGCCGCGCCCAACCCACTCTTCGCACTCTGCGAGATTGTCTCCAAGCTGAAAGACAGCAGCGGACGCATCCTGATTCCCGGCTTCTACGACAAAGTACAGACACCGAGCGAGGATGAGTTGAAGGCATGGAAGAGCCTGCCTTTCGATGAAGAGCACTATCGTCTGACGGAGGTTGGCTCGTCGCAGCTGACGGGAGAAGCCGGATACTCGGTCATCGAGCGCACCTGGGCGCGGCCTACGCTCGATGTTCACGGCATGCCGGGCGGCTTTACCGGAGCGGGCGCGAAAACGGTGATTCCAGCTAAGGCCGTCGCGAAAATCTCGATGCGCCTGGTGCCGGACATGACGCCGCAGGAAGTATTTGCGCAATACAAGAGCTACGTCGAATCGATAAAACCTGCTGGCATCGAGCTGGATGTGAGGCTGATCCATTCCGGCGATGCCATCGTGATCGGCACCGACAACCCCTATATCAAGGCGGCGACCAGGGCATTGCAGCAGGTCTGGAACCGGGACACGGTCTTCATCCGCTCCGGTGGTTCGATTCCGATCGTCGGTGACTTCGAGCGCCACCTCAAAATTCCGACGGTGATGATGGGCTTCGGCCTGCCGGACGATAACCTGCATGCTCCGAACGAGAAGTTTCACCTGGCGAATTTCTATCGCGGGATCGAATCGATCATTACTTTTTTTGAAGAGCTGGGAAAATGAACGGGTACGTTCTGGCAGGTGGGCGCAGCACGCGCATGGGTACCGATAAAGCAATCCTGCAGTTCGCAGGACAGCCGTTGATTGCGCATGCCGTGGATTTACTGGCTGCCGCAGGGGTAAAACCTCATATTGTCGGCGAGCGCCCCGACCTGACCGCGTTTGCGCCGGTGATCGAGGATTTGCATCCCGGGTGCGGTCCGCTTGGCGGCATCGAGGCTGCGCTTGCTTCCAGCCATACCGCGTGGAATCTTTTTGTGGCTGTCGATCTACCGCTGCTGCCTCCGGCTTTTCTTGTTTATATGATCGAGCGCACACAGATTACCGGTGCGGCTTCGACCATTCCCACCTGGACGGGACGGCCTCAGCCTCTGTGCGCCGTCTATCGGCGTAGCCTATTGGCGAAAATAACGCCTGCGGTGGAGGCGGGCGATTACAAGGTCATGCGAGTCATCGGAAGCGCCGCTTCGGGTATACAGGTGGACCGGTTCAGCGTAGAGGCTGTCGTCGCAGCACGGGATGGCTGGCCCCTGAACCCTCCACTGCACCGCTGGTTCCAGAATATGAATACTCCCTCCGACATGGCGCTGGTAAGCTGATGAAGAGGAGCAGGCATTGAGCGCTATCCCCGTCATTATTGTGGAAGAAAAGGGCACGGCCTCAGCGCCGGAACCATACATCGCCTTCGATAAAGTCTCGAAGTCATTTGGCGACCTGGTGGTGCTCGATAATGTGAGCTTCTTTGTCCTGCCTGGAGAAACGCTCTGCATCCTGGGCCGAAGCGGCGTGGGCAAGTCGGTTTCGCTGCAGCAGATCATGGGCTTCCTTAAGCCGGATTCGGGCCAGATTCTTGTAGCGGGAAAGAATGTCTGCGGATACTCCGAAGAACAGATGCAGGAGATACGCCGCAAGGTCACGATGGTCTTTCAGAACGGCGCGCTCTTCGATTCGCTCAGTGTCGGGGAAAATGTGGCCTTTCCGCTGCGCGAGCGAGGGGAATTGATGGAGGACCAGATTCAGCAGATTGTGAACGGCCTGCTGGAAATGGTCGGCGTGGCGGGCATGAAAGATCTGCTGCCCTCCGATCTTTCAACGGGTATGAAGCGATCCGTGGCCATCGCGCGCGCCCTGTCGGCGCAGCCCGAAGCGATTCTCTACGACGAGCCGACGACAATGGTCGATCCATTGATCGCGCGGCTGCTCGGCGACCTGATTCAAAAACTGAAACATCAACTGCATCTCACCAGTATTGTGGTCACGCACGATATGCGCTTCGCCAAGAAGCTGGCGGACCGCGTGCTCTTCCTGCACCAGGCGAAGGCACATTTCTTCGGCACGATGGAAGAAATGGAACGATGCGATGATGAGGTAGTGCGTCAGTTTCTGGAACTCGATGCGTTGGTACTGCCGGAAGCGTAACTATGTCAGCTACAAAAGAAATGGAAACAAGCACCTGCCATACGACGGCGGACGATTTTATCGGCACGTGGAAGCTGATCGACTATTCCTTCCTGCATGAAGACTGCACCGTGGAAAAGCCCTGGGGCGATCATGTTGTCGGCTACCTGCTCTATTCCGCCGAGGGTTACATGAGCGGCAACCTCAGCCCCGCGGGCCGCAAGCACAATGTAGAGCAGCCGGACACGCAGAAGGCGCGCCGCAAACGTGACTACATTGCTTATGCCGGGCCGTATACAGTCGAGGGCGACACCGTGACGCATCATGTCGAGGTAAGTCTTTTTCCGAATTGGCTGGGCACCGCGCAGCTGCGCTACCACAAGCGCGAAGGCAATATGCTGACCCTGCGTACGCCGCCTGTACCAGCCGGAGACGACGTGGTGGCCGTGCAGCTGACGTGGGAGAAAGTAACGAAGTAAGGTTGTTACACTAAAAGAGTGAAGATTGCGCTCGCTCAGATCAATCCCACAATTGGCGATTTCACAGGAAACGTGGAGAAGATCCTCGATTTCACCCGCAAGTCCGCCGAAGGTGGCGCCACTCTCGTTCTCTTTCCTGAACTTGCCGTCTGCGGTTATCCGCCGGCAGATTTTCTCGATAAGCCATCGTTCGTAGCGCGGTCGCAGGAAGCGATCGCCGAGATCGCTCATGCCACGGCCGGGTTGAATATCGCCAGCATCGTCGGCTATGTCACGCCCGCTCCAGCCGGAACGGGAAAAAAGGTGATGAACTCGGCGGCCCTGGTACGCGACGGGGAAGTAGCCTTCGTGCAATCGAAGATGCTGCTCCCGTTCTACGACGTATTTGACGATCAGCGGTATTTTGCTCCCGCTGAGAAGCAGCACCTCTGCCATCTCGGCGGCAAGCGGGTCGCGCTCACCATCTGCGAAGACACCTGGAACGACAAGAA
>JAATFH010000100.1 GCA_015655315.1 Terriglobales bacterium | reverse complement strand
CGGCGATCGACCAGTTCGGCTGAGGAGATAAGTACTTCGGCGTATGCACCATGCTGTCAACGCTGCCCGGCCTGCCGATGTTCGGCCACGGACAAATCGAGGGGTTCACCGAGCGCTATGGTATGGAGTTCAAGCGCGCGCGCATGGAGGAGCATCCGAACGAGGGTCTCATCGGCGGGCACCAGTACCATATCGCACCGCTGCTCAAGAACCGCGCACTCTTTGCCGAGAGCGCCAACTTTGTCCTCTACGATTTCTGGACCGACAGCGGCACGGTCGATGAAAACGTCTTCGCCTACTCCAATCGACTGAACGACCAGCGCGCCCTTATTCTCTATAACAATCGCTACGGCAACACGCACGGCACGATTCATATTTCGGCCGCATCCATGGACAAGGGAAGCGGCCAATTGCAACAGAGAAGCCTGAGCGAAGGCCTCGGCATACCCGACGACGGCTCGGTCATCTTCGCCTTCCGCGATACCGCGCGGGGCTTGGAGTATCTTCGCCGCGCCACGGATCTCGTCCATCATGGCTTGACGCTCGACCTGCGCGGTTACCAATACGTGGTTCTTCTGCACTGGCGCGAGCTTCGCTCGACGGCTGACCAACCCTGGGACAGGCTTTGCGACGCCCTGCATGGCGGCGGTGTCCACAGCGTCGATGAAGCGCTGTTGAAGCTCCGTCTGCGACCCCTCCATGATGCGCTGCATCAGGCGATCAACACGAGCAACGTTCATTTATTCGCGAAGATTGCCAGCGAGCCGGTACGGAAAGCGGTCGAAGATAAGGGTACGAAACCGGCGACTGCGATCCTTGCAGACGAAGCAGCTGAATCATCTGAGCTGACCGGGAAACGAACATCCAAAATACCGGAACCATGCGTGAGTCCGGATACAGTCGATCCGCGACTCGGTGCGTTTATCGAAAAGAGCCAGCTCTGTTTCCGGAGCGCGCTTGAAATCCTCTCGACTGACAGCGGAGACGTAAACCTTACTTCTTCAGAGCCTGATCCTGCTTTGAGCTATAGGAAAGCATGCGAAGCAATGACGATGGCTGCTCTCCGCCTTCCCTGTCTGGAACGAATCTTCTCTACAGACTGGCCGCCCGCCGTTCGCTACACATTACCCAGCAATGAACCGGGAGGAATGCTGGAACAGACCTGGACTCCAGCGCTTGCCTGGATCGTATTGCGCAGTTTTCCAGCGCGAGGTGTCAGAGTGGCGTTGTTTGACAAGCTGCAACTGCGGTCTGCGCTCGCCGAAATTTTTTCATCCCTGGGATTGGAAGGCGAGAGAGCCTGGAGAGCGGCTGCGCAGATACGAGTCCTGCTCTTGCAGGCAGACACGCCTTCGGCTTCGATAGACTCAGCTGAATTCTGGGCAGACCCGGACGTTCGATGGCTTGCAGGTGTCAACCAGGCATCCGGCAAGACCTACGTCAACAAAGAGCAGTTCGAAGAGTTGCTGTGCTGGCTTCAGCTACCCGCGTTGCTGGAGATTGCACCGCAGGATTCAGACGAGGCGCGCGCCATCCGTGGAGTAGAAGCTGTGGTCTCAAGCGCCTGCCGAGCGGCGGAAGAAGCTAGGTACAACCTGGAAACATACCTTAGCTTGTTGAAGGATGAGCACGAAAGCCCATCCTTGAAGGATTCCAAATCAGAAGCGCCCCGTACCTCCTGATCGTGCCGCGGGGTGCAATAGCTTCAACTCCATTGCTGTAGGAAGCCAGAAGGGAAGGCAATCGTTCGATTGCCTTCCCACCCACACCGGTTAGCTCCCGAAATGATCTGATGTATCGTCGGCCCGCCATCCTCTGGATTCTGTCCAGTTCTGGACGAGGCTTTTCCGCAAATGGACACTCGCTACTTGCGCTCTCATGTAGACAATCAACAGTTACATGCACTTATGTTGATAATCAACATGGAAATTGAATTGCTCCTCATGGATGCAGGTGGAAAAGGAGGTCTTCCATGAGAATTGGACACGAGTATCGCCGTAAGTTGTCAGCGCGATCGGCGAAGATATCAATTACTCTGCTTCAAATCGCTTTTTCAGGACTGTTGGGCGGAATGGGTTTGCAGGTAGATGCGCAGATTCTGACGAAAGAAGATTTGCAAAAACAAATTGCAGTCTATGAAAGCGCGTCGTTGCAGGCAAAGACTCCGAACATGTCAGCAGTGCAAGCCGGACAGATCTGGTCGCACCTCGGAACATTGTATCAGGATGCGGGCATGTATGGGCAATCCGAGCGCGCCTTTGAGCACGCCATGCGGTTGCTCACCATCGCGCCTGTTTCCAATCCAGACCTCGCGACAGCCATCGATAACATGGGAACGCTATACATGGAAAGGGGAAATATGAAAGAAGCAGAACACGCGGAATCGAAGGCGCTGAAGATTCGCGAAGAATCCCATCTGGAATCGGAACTACCTAAAAGCTGGTACCATCTCGCAACCCTGTACCTTCGAGAACATCATGCTGCGAAGGCCAGAGAGTTCGCAGAACGGGCCACGAGTGCATTCTTCGCGGATAGGAATGCTGTTCCCGAAGATAAAACAGGCAGCCTCCTCGTTCTAGCGTCTGCTCTTTGCCAGCGCGGCAAGTATCCTGAGGCAATCGCAAAATTGCAGGAGGCGTTCCGAATGACAAAGGATATCTATGGGCCCGATGCGTTTCCGGCAGGGTTCAGTGGATTTCTGCTGGGATATGCCTACTGGAAGAGCGGCGATCGATCCACGGCCAGCGAACTCATGCAGCGCGGAACAGAGATTATGGGCAAGGAGCTCGGATCAGCGCACCCTGCCTATCTCACCGTGATGGCGCAGTATGCACGGTTTCTCCGGGACGAACACCGACAGGACATGGCTCGAGCGATTGAGCAGCAGGTAAAGAATATGCGCGCTCAACTGAATTCAAATTCGGCCTACGGTCATGGTCTGGAGACGACGGATGTCAGGGCTCTTTTTTAGCCGTGCTGGCTATTCTGTTTTGAGTGCCTGCGCAGGGTCAATCGATACCGCGCGCTGCGCAGGCACCAAGGCTGCGAAAAAGCCGATGCAGGCGAGCAGCAGCGCAGAAAGCGCAAAGACGATGGGATTGCCGGGGCTGATCTCAAACAGATAGCTGCGGATGGCGTGTGCAGCGAAAAATGCCGCCAGTCCTCCTGTCAACACGCCGACTGCGAGCAAAGCGATGACCTGGCGCATCACCAACGCCAGAACCCTCGCGCGGGTTGCGCCGAGAGCCATGCGCAGGCCGATCTCGGTAGTGCGCCGGGTAACGTTCCACGCGACCAGGCCATAAATACCGATGCCGCTCAGCAGCAAGCCAAGCAGAGCGAAGAACCCCGACAGGACGGATAGCAACCGCTCACGCGCCACCGAGTTCAGGAACGACTGGCTGAAGATCACAGGTGCGATCTCCGGGCTGGATGGGGCCATCTCATGCAGGGTGGAGAGATAAGCCGACTTTGCAGCATCGGTGCTTTGCGCGCGAATGATGAAGAAGAGCGTGGCCCCCGCATTGGTCATCCATCCCTCCCCGGTGGTGATCGGCAAATACACAATCGGCGGAGGAGATTCACGCAGCGAGTCGTATTTTGTGTCCTGTACGATACCGACGATTTGATAATCGTGGAACGTATCGACTCCGGTCTCTCTGCGATGGATGATGTTCCGCAGCGTTTTACCGAGTGCCGAAGTACCAGGGAAATAGAGACGGGCCGCCGCCTGGCTCACGATGCACGAGTTGCGGTCGGAGTCGTTATTTTGCAGATCGCGACCGACGAGGATTGGTATGCCGAGGGTGGAGAAATAATGGGCGGCGACGATGTTTTCCATGGCTTCCGCGGGCCGGGCGTGTTGTGCGTTCTCGGCGGCGATAAATTCGTCAATCCACCGTCCGCCCATGATAGGAGACTGCGCGGCAACGCTGGCCTGATCTACTCCGGGACGCTCCTCCAGTCGTTCCGCCATGCGGCGATAAAGCGCGACGAGCGCGTCGCCCTTCTCGGGAATACGGAGGAAGTCGGTCAGGACGAAGATCACGTTCTCGGTGCGATAGCCGGAATCCTCTGTGAGAAGTCGCGCGACAGTTGTGCCGAGCAGGCTGGCGACGACCACGAGAGCAAGCGATAACGCTATTTGGAAGGGAACGAAGAAGTTGCGCAAGCCCGCTCCACCAGCGGATGTACGCGAAGGCGAATTACGCAGCGATGCCTCTACGCTGGTGTGGCTGGCGGTCCATGCCGGGGCCATGCCAAACAAGAGCGCGCACAATACGGCGCAGGCAGCGGTTACGGAAAGAACAGTCAGGTTGGGTTGCATGGAGATTGACTGCTCGGCCTCGGCGTTGCCGAGCATGTGCAGAATCCACGGTCCCGCCATCCATGCGAGCCAGACACCCAGCAGGGCACCGGGGATGGCCAGCATCAGGCACTCAACAAAGAGCTGCCCCATGAGACGCAGACGGCCAGCGCCCAACGCTTCGCGAATCGCAAACTCCTGCCGCCGCGCCGAGGCACGAGCAAGAAAGAGCCCGGAGAGGTTGGCACAGCAGAT
>JAATFH010000036.1 GCA_015655315.1 Terriglobales bacterium | reverse complement strand
TGTGGTGATGGTTAGCCGGTTGATCAACAGCTTGCCCCTGTCAGTTGCTGGAAGTCAAGAGACGTGCTTGCCGATTTATGCAAGCGATGGATCAAGGTATATTGCTACAAGTAATGCGAAGGACTTTGAAGCGCCAGCGCGGTTAAAGACCTGTTGGTAATTTGACGCCCGAAAGGCAGGTTACTTAAGACTTAAGGATTCGCAATTTTTGTTTTCTTGCTGCCGCAGTAGATCTGCGAACAACCAATTCCGTTTCAAGATAATAATCTGCTCCCATACGTCGTTTTAGGCTGAGCATTTTGTCCAGCGCCTGGAAGGCTGTAATCCCCATGCGTTCGCGAGGAACGCTAATGGTTGTGAGTGGCGGGCGGGCCAGAAAAGCAAAGGATATATCGTCGATTCCGATGATAGAAACATCTTCCGGTATCTTCACGCCCTCGTCCTCGAGGGCGCTCATCGCCCCCATGGCAATAAGATCGCTTCCGCAGAAAATGACAGTGGGAATTTCGTCCACCGAGAGGATCGTTCGGACAGCCGAAGCGCCCGCGTCCAGGTGATAGTCGGCACTAACTATTGGAAAAGGGTGAATCCCTTTGCGCTTGAGTCCAGTTACCAGAGCATGTTTTATATGTACGGCAGTACGATTTGTTTCGGGGCCTGCAATTACAGCAACCCGATGATGGCCAAGCGCCACAACATGCTAAATCGCCTGCAACACGCCATGCTGGTAGCCGATAGTGATATTGCTAACCAGTTTTCCTGGAGAACACAAATTACAAAAGACCACTCCGATGCCTGCCTCAATTAACGCAGATGTCATGGTGTTGTCGATAGAAGACGTCACAATGGCGACGCCGCGCACATCACTTTGTACCAGTTTGCTGATTACGGACTCGGTACGTTGCGGGCTGTACTCAGTATTGCAAAGCAGGACATCCAGCCCGCGATCCCATGCTGCGGCCTGAAACCCCCGGATAATTTCGGGGAAATAGGGATTCGCAATCTCGGAGATCACGAGGCCGAACAAATCGCTTTGACCAGTCGACAGTCGTCTTGCGTGAACATTTTTGTAGTAGTTCAGTTCATTGACTGCCTCAAGCACGCGTTTTTCAGTCTCGGCAGAAATGTAATGAGTCTTGTTAAGGACGCGCGACACAGTGGCAGGAGAGACTCCTGCTCGCTTCGCTACCTCCTTCATTGTGTAGGCCATAGACTCTTCCTAACGAAACTTCAATCCACGAATCACAATCAATCCATTTTCTGCAGAGAAGCACATCACATTATGTTCCATCTCCAATGATGCAGAAGACCATCCACGAAAGTATCACGACCGAGCAATCGCTAACATGGTCGTTCAAACGAACGGAAGCAGGAATCTTTAAAAATTAAAAAATGGATTGACAAGGTCAACAATTGTGCTAGAACTTTAGGAAATCGATTTCGGAAATCGGTTTCCTATTGGCATTCTACTGTTCCATTTTTCTCGGGGGCAAATGCGGCTCTTGCGCTAGTGGCTAGCCGAAAAAATGTATGGGTCGTTCCATAAGTATGTTTCAGACCGATTGAGTGGGTGATTACGGAGGGAATTGATACACATGCTAAGCGGCAGAGGAAGCAGAAGTTGGTGTTGGTTATTCGTGCTGTTTGTTTTGACTCCGGCACGGTTTTGGGGGCAAGCGGTAGGAGCTATTTCTGGAACGGTCAGCGATTCCAGCGGTGCTGTCATACCCCAGGCAAGAATAACTGCGACACGCGAAGACACGAAGGTTTCCCAATCAACATTAACAGGCGAATCCGGCACATTTGTGATCCCCAACCTGGCAGTCGGCACCTATACCGTCCAGGTCAGTTCCGGGGGATTCACAACAAGGAGCATCACAGGGGTCACCCTGGATGTTAGCCAGCAGCGCAATCTTGACTTCAGGCTCACAACCGCCGGAACAGTCGAGACGGCTGAAGTAACCGCGGCACCGCCGTTGATCAACACTTCAGATGGATCGCTGGCCGGGCTGGTGTCAGAAAAACAAGTGGAGTCACTGCCGCTGAATGGACGCAGCATTCAGAATCTTGTGATGTTGCAGCCCGGCATGGCGCAAGATACGGGCAGTATGGGCTGGCTGGCACCACAGTGGATCAGCAATGGCAACCGCGGAGAGACGGCAGTTGCGACGCTGGATGGTTCCGATGCCACTGATACAGAGATGGGCACGGTGCAGTTCTGGAACTTCAATCTGGATGCAATCGCTGAGTTCAAAGTCCAGCAAGCAAACTACTCGGCAGAGTTTGGACAAGGCGGCGGCACCATTACGCAGATTGTCAGTAAGTCGGGCACGAACCGGTTTCATGGCAGCGCGTTTGAGTTTATCCGCAACAACGTATTTGACGCGGCCAATTACTTCTCATCTTCCGGCGTTTCGCCTTTTCAAAGAAATGAGTTCGGAGCAACTATCGGCGGGCCAATCATTCGGAACAGGACCTTCTTCTTTGGCGAGTACGCCGGTTTTCGCCAGAGGTACGGCACGACGACGATTATGCAGGTCCCAACTGCCGCGGAAAGAAACGGTCTTGTCACCCTCAATGGCTATGAGTACCAGGTGCCGCTGAATCCCGTGTCGCAGCAGATTTTGAATAAATATCCGCTGCCAAACCAGCCATCGGGAATCTATGGCGAAAACACCTATAACACGCTGTTCAAGCAGCCGACGGATGACGATCAGTTTTCCGTGCGTATTGATCATAAGATTTCCGATAGAGACAGCATCTTTGGCCGTGCCTCCTACATCAATAACAGCCAGAAAGCTGTCGATCCTGTAGCTGCTATCGAAGATCCTTCCTTTTCAGCGGAAAACATCAACAATCCGCGTAATTTCGCCATCAGCGAAACGCATATTTTTTCGCCACGACTGATCAACAACCTGACTTTTACCGTCAACCGGCAGATTGAAGGAAGCACACCGCTGTCGCAGCAGTATACGCAGACGACGACTGGAGACGGGACACTCTCAAACTGGGGCCCTGACACTTTTATCACCAAGTACGTAGAAACCTATTACATAGCCTCGGACAAGGTGGGCTGGAACGTAGGCCGTCACTTCTTCACCATTGGCGGCGACTATCGCTATGGCCAGGACAATGGCTTTGGTGTGACTAGCGCAGGCCCGAATGGGCAGTACACGTTCACAGCAGGCACTCCGCTCAGCGTCGATATTCCTTCGACAAACGGCGGCCCGACGATCCCGGCAGGAGGGCAGCCCGGCAGTCCCAGTGGCCTTGTCAGCCTCATGGTGGGTGATGCGCAAAGCTATAGGCGCTCCACAACTATCCCGGGCTTTGGCCCTCCGGGAGGAGGCGGCGTGCATTGGGGATTGCGTGTATGGCATATCGCGCCATTTGTGCAGGACGACATCAAGTTCACACCGAAGCTCACGGTGAACTTTGGGTTGCGGTATGAATACAATTCCGTGCCTTACGAGATCGAAAATCGCCTTGGAGGGATTGCCGATTCGGGCTCGCTGTACGGGCACTTCGTTCTGAACCCGAAGCCCCTTTATCAGCCCGATCGCGCAAGCTTTGCGCCCCGCTTCGGCATTGCCTATCGCGCAAAGGATAAAACGGTGCTGCGTGGTGGAGTTGCCATCTTTACGAACACAATTCCGATGGTTTATCCCGATCAGGCAGCGGTGAACTTTCCGCTGGCCAGTTACAGTTCTCTCTCGAATCCTCCCTACTCTATGACTCCGCTGCCGGTAACTCTGCCAACTGTAACGAGCACCTCCGGCGCAATAATGCCACCCGATGGCGGACCAAAGAAGATTCCTGCAAATACGCCTGTAAACCTGGCTCCGATTGCAGCTGAGACGGGCCCAATCATTGGCGACTGGCCTTCAGACAAAATGAAGAACGGTTATACATTAACTGGCAACTTTACGATCGAACAGCAACTGCCGGGTGATATCGCTCTGCAGATGTCGTTTGTGACCAATAATGGAATCAGCCTCTATCAGAGCAGTTATCCCAACTCCTTCACAGGTGCACAGCCAGAGAACACACCTTTCACGAATGTGACACCTGGTCTGGGCGAAGTAGAAATCTTCTACAACAATGCTGTTTCTCACTACAACGCCATGCAGTTGCAAATGCGAAAGATATCGCCGCTGCACGGCTTGCAGTATCAAATCAACTACACCTGGGGAAAGAACCTGACCGATGCTGATGCTGTCTGGAGCGCCCCAGGTAGTAGCGGCGGCGTCACGCAAAACGATCCTACGTGTATCCGTTGCGAGTATGCCCGAGCCAGCTACGATCTCAGACAGCGCTTCGTGGCTAATTTCTCCTACAACGTGCCCGGCTCATGGGGACATGTTCCTTCGGCTATCAGCAAAGGTTGGCAAGCTCTCGGTATCTACTCCGCACAGAGCGGCTTTCCGTTCACGATTGTCGGTCCGTATGGCACACTGCAGTACGGCTTTGACACTTTGAACGGCGTGGGAGCGCGTCCTTTCTTTGCCAAATGGGTACAACGCGATCCTCAGCATCGCGCGCAGTTCTTTACCAGCGATGCGATCAACAATACGAGCAACTACTTCAACATTCCTACGGTCACCAGCAACATAGAGGGCGTGGGATTAGTTCAGACCACTCCCGGCAACCTCGGGCGCAATACCTATACCGGTCCGGGCTGGTGGAATATGGACTTTTCGGTGCTGAAGGATACCCACCTTACGGAAGCACTGAACATGCAGTTCCGTGCCGAGTTCTTCAATATTTTCAATCATCCGACCTTTGGCACTCCTGGAGGCACCATCGGCAGTTCTAACTTCGGCCTTTCCACAGCCACGCAATCTTCTGAACGTGAGATGCAATTCGGTCTCAGGTTCATGTTCTAGGAAAATCTAGCCATGTAATCGTATCGCTACCTCGATGGAGATAGCGGAGACCTGTCTGCATCGAGGCAGGAGGAGCGACAAGTTGTTGAAGGAAATTGCCGTGTTTGATTATCGTGTCCACGAATCCATACAGGGCCTAGAATGCCCCACAGGAGAAGCAAAACCATGAATAAAGCTCTATTTTCGCGACGCGATTTTTTGCAAACCACCGCTGGCGCCGCGGGTGCTTCTTTAGTAGCTGGATCTATCCTTCTGAATGCCGAACCGATTCCATCCGCAGCGCAGTCCGTCGCGTCGAGCGACAAGATTCGCTTTGGAATCATCGGTGTTGGGATGGAAGGCTCCGGGCTGCTGACGACCGCTATACAGCTTAAGGGGGTCGAATGCGTGGCCGCCGCCGATCTATACGACGGACGCCATGAAGTCGCAAAAGAAATAGTTGGCAAGCCTATCCGCACGACCCGCCGCTACCAGGAACTGCTGGACGCGAAAGACATCGATGCCGTCATCGTGGCGGTTCCTGACCATTGGCACAAGCAGGTAGTTGTCGATGCCCTGGCAGCGGGCAAAGATGTGTATTGCGAAAAGCCCATGTCGCATAATCCGGCTGACGGGCTGGCAATGGTTGCTGCCGCGAAGAAGACAGACCGTATCGTCCAGATAGGCGCACAGCGCACCAGCTCCGTTCTCTGCGCAAAGGCAAAAGAGCTTTTCGACAAGGGTGCGATTGGTGATTTGAACCTGATTGAAGCGACCTATGGACGCAACGATCCAAACGGCGCATGGGAGTATCCCATTCCTACTGACTTGTCGCCGCAGACCCTCGATTGGGATACATGGCAAGGAACCGTGCCCAAGAAGGCGTTCGATCCCTATGCCTTCGCGCGGTGGCGTTGTTGGAGAGCGTATGGAACGGGTGTTGCCGGAGACCTGCTCGTTCACCTGATCAGCGGCATGCAGTTTGTCCTGGGTATCAACGAGGTTCCCAAGAAGGTGTCTTCGTTCGGTGGCATTTACCGGTGGAAGGATGGACGCGATATGCCGGACGTGCATCCCGTTCTCTTCGAATACGACAATGTTCCTGTCTATATGCGCTTGTCCCTCGGATGCGAATCGACGGAAGTCACTCGCTTTCAGGGTTCGAAGGGCGTTATTGAGCTTCGTGAATTCAGTGTCAGCTATACGCCGCAGCCTGGAGTCGATACAGCGCCGAGTTACTATTCTGCGTCATTCCCTGCTCCTTTGCGAAACGCCTACGTCAAGCAGTGGCATGAAGAACACGATCCGATACCCGGACAAGAGCCGGCACCGGAGACAGTCACATTCAATAGTGACGATTACGACGATCTGAAGCCACATCTCTGGAAGTTCTTCCAGGCGGTTCGATCGCGGCAACCCGTTGTGCAGGATGCCGTCTTTGGCCATAACGCGGCTCTGGGTTGTCATATGGCAAACGAATCCTACTTCCGCAAGACGCCCGTGTATTGGGATACAACGTCTCAGACCATCAAATCTCTCGGGTAATCGAGAGCTCAATGCGACTCAGCACATGTATTCCCCCGAGTCGCTTCCATGCCAAGCAATGAACAAAGGAGTTCTGGTTTCGTGAAATTATCAAAGTTCGTATTCATGACAGCAATCGCCGTCTTTTCCGCAGGAGCAGTAGGTCATTCCTGGACCGTGGGCTTTGCGCAAAGCGCCTCCTCTGCCGATGCCGCGCCTTTTCTGGGCAGTTGGGATCTGACATTAAAAGCCGGGGATAAGGAGTATCCCACGTGGCTGCAGATACGGCAGGAAGATGGCCAACTGAAAGCGGAGATGGTGGGACGCTGGAGTAATGCCCGGCCGCTTCCCAAGGTAGAAGTAGTAAATGGCGTTCTAACATTTGTCTCTCCGAAAGAGGAAGAAAGCAGCAAAGCGGATCTGGTATTCACCGGAAAGCTTACTGGAAAGACCCTATCAGGAACCGTAAATGGACCGGACGGCACAACCTGGCAGTGGACAGGCGAGCGGGCACCTTCGCTTGAACGGAAACATCCGCCTAAATGGGGCAAGCCCGTTCAGCTTTTCAACGGAAAAGATCTGACCGGATGGAAGATGAGCAGTTCCGGACCTCCGGTGTGGACCGTTCAGGATGGAACGCTCGTCACTCCTGGAAATGGTCCTGAACTGATTGGTATTCCCCAGTTTCAGGATTTCAAGCTGCACATCGAATTCAAATGTGACAAGGATTCCAACAGCGGTGTTTACCTGCGTGGCCGCTATGAAGTGCAGGTAGAAACAGACTCCGTGGAGGAGCCGCCCAGCCACCATACCGGTGGAGTCTATGGGTTTCTCGATCCCACTCCAGAGCTTCCGCGTCAGGCCGATGTGTGGCAGACCTTCGATATCACGCTGATCGGCCGAAAGGTCACAGTGGTGCAGAACGGGACGACTGTCATCGATAACAAGGAGATTCCCGGCATTACAGGAGGTGCATTAAATAGTCATGAAGCATTACCCGGCCCGATTTATCTGCAAGGCAGCGAAAAAGGCCATGTCGCTTTTCGTAATATCGTGATCACGCCAGCGAAATAAAAGACGTGCTTTGGTTGAAGAGTTTGAGAAACAGCTGCTTGTCGCGCGGTTGTGATATGAATGCAATTTCACAGGAGACGATGCGGCTGTTTCTTCCGACTCTTTCCGGTCCCGGTTTCTTTTTTGAAATGCGATGTTGAGGGAATGAATGACCCAGTTTTTGCAAGACATACTCCGCCAGCCTGACGAGTTGCGGCGGGTGCTCAATTATCTCGATGGGACGGGGCGGAAAGCGATAGAGTCCGCTGCCGATGCCATATACAAAGCTGATCATGTCTACATCACGGGGATCGGGGCAAGCTGGAATGCCGCGCTGAGTGCGGGAGCAATCTTCCATGCTGGAGGGCGGCCAGTCTATATGGTGGATGCCGCGGAGTTGTTGGTGTTCAGCAAGATTCCGCCAGGAGCGGTGATTTTAACTCTCTCGCGCAGCGGTCGAAGCATAGAAATTGTGAAGTTGCTGGTCAAGGCGCGTGCCGCGAAAGCAATCGTGATCGGAGTAACGAACTTCGAGGATGGACCGCTTGCCCGCGAAGCAGCCATACCCGTCGTCATTCCAGTGATGGCTGACCATGGCATTTCCGTCAATACGTACTCCGCATTAGCGGCAGCAGCCGCAGCTATAGCCAGCACCGCAGTAAATACTTTCGACGCGAATCTTATTAATGCGCTATCCAGCAACATTGCACAGGTGGCAGAGCGCATTCCGGATTGGCAGCAACAGGTAGTCCATTCGGCGTGGTTCGCGCCAAATGCTTTTCCGTATTACTTTCTGGCGCGCGGCTCCAGTCTTGGAAGCGCCTGCGAAGCACGTCTTCTCTGGGAAGAAGGAGTAAAGTCGCCCGCGACCGCCATGGGAACGGGCAGCTTTCGGCACGGGCCGCAGGAAATGGTTACGAAGAACACGCGGTTCGCCATCTGGATCGACAGAGAACAGATGCGGCAACAGGATCTGGCGGTAACGCGTGACTTGCGCAGCATGGGGGCTTCTGTCATGCTGATCGGCCATGATGTGCCTAAAGATGCGGGCGATCTCATTTTCGAGCTTCCGCAGCCGCCTTTGCATTGGCAGTTTCTGACGGACATTATTCCGGCACAACTTGCCGCAGAGCATTTGGCACACGTGTCTGGAGTAGATTGCGATTCGTTTCGCTTTGCCTCATACATTGTCGAAGATGATTACGGTCTTCTATCCAATGAAGCCGCGCCTTCAAATGCGCCAATCCTGGCGGAGCTTGATTGAAACGCCTATGACTACGATTGGCGCAGTCGATATTGGCGGAACAAAAATAGCCGTCGGGATTGTGGATGAGAATGGGAGCGTCTTGTCTCGAGCGGAAACCCCTTCCACCTCAGCTGAAAGTTATGGCGATGGACTCGAACGCATCAAGAGCATGTTGTGGGATACAGCACAAGCGGCGGGAGTAACGGTTGCAGGCATCGGTATTGGATCGACCGGCCCCGTTTATCCATTTACCGGACGTTTCGGTGATCTGGATTTTCTTCCACAGTGGAGCGGCGAAAGCCTGGTCAACGATCTGGCACAGCACTTTCATGTGCCTGTGGCGCTTGAGAACGATGCCGATGCCGCAGCACTGGCGGAAGCGACTTGGGGTGCGGGAAGAAGCAAGTCGCGTCTCATCTATGTAACGGTTGGGACAGGAATTGGCGGCGGCATTGTGCTGGATGGCCATCTTTATCGCGGAGTGGACGCAGCACACCCTGAAATAGGTCACCAGATTATTGACCCCTCTGGGCCGCTTTGTTCCTGCGGCTTTTATGGATGCTGGGAGTCTCTTGCTGCCGGGCCTGCAATGGTCAAGTGGATGGAGAGTCAAGCAGAATATGCCGGAAAGGAAGCGCTGACTGCGAAACGTATCTGCGAGCTTGCACTTGGAGGGGATGCGTTGGCGGTTCGCGCAGTCGAACGGGAGACGTTTTATCTGGGGCTTGGATTGGCTAATCTCGTGAACCTGTTTACTCCGGATGCAATCGTTTTGAGCGGTAGTGTTATGAAGAGCGCCGGCCTTTTTCTCAATGGAATTCGCGAGGTCATGCGCCGAGGCTGCAGGTTCGTTCCGTTGGAAAAAGTGGAGCTGTCTTTAGCTTCTCTTGGAGAAGACGCTAACCTGATTGGCGCTGCGCGGGTCTGGCATTGCCGGTTTGCACAAGACGCAAACTTTGTCAGGCGGTAGGTATATCTACTGCGAGTGAAAGATTTGGAGTCAAGTATTTATGGCAAGAAATCGATACATAGTCGGGTTAGTCCTGCTTACGTTTTTTGTCATATCCTTGCTCACGAATGTGCTGGGACCGATTGTGCCGGACATTATCAGTAATTTTCATGTCAGTCTGAGCGCCGCCGGATTTCTGGTATTTGCCTTCTTCATCGCCTACGGATTCATGTCGATTCCCGCTGGTTTCCTGGTGGAGCGCTTCACGGAAAAGCCAGTGATGGTGCTGGCTTTTGTCGCGGCCATGTTGGGATCGCTGAGCTTTGCGCTTTTCCCCAAATACAATGTGGCAGTCATTTCTCTGTTTGTGATTGGCGCAGGGATGGCCACTCTACAAGTGGCTATCAATCCCCTGCTGCGCGTTG
>JAATFH010000530.1 GCA_015655315.1 Terriglobales bacterium | reverse complement strand
TGTGGGCCGCTTACCGCGCAATCGCTGGGGTTTCCAGGCTGCGCTCAGGGATCGCGTTTCTCATATTTGTGCTTCTGACACCGGGGGTATTCGTCATTCAGGCTGTCATGACGGGTACGAGCGGCTTCAATTATCATCAGAATCCTCCTTTGCCAGCGGACGTGGTCGGCCAGTGGATGATGCAGCACGAAAGCGATGCAGGCGGTACGCAGCAGTTACGTCGGGTGCTTTATCACTTCTACGTCGACAATGGCTACTACATCGTGGATATCACGCGTTACACGACAGGTAAGTGCGTCAAGCTGGTGTCTGACAACATTGTCGGCTTTGCCGGCGTGGACGGCCATTCGCTCACGCTTATTCAGAAGAGGCACACGCGGGAGACGAAGGATTTCTGTTCCGGCCAGGACGTGAAAGCCGAGCAGACGCTGAACACCGATATCTACCAATACCGCATCGATCAGAAGCCGGACGGATGGCAATTGTGCCTCAGCGATCGTTTCGGAGAGACGTGCTATTCTCCGGCTAAGAAGGACTGAGTCTTCGCAGAGGAGCTTGGCCTGACCCGCCGCTGAAAGACTGCTCCACCTGATCCTGTTCGGAGCTGGCTCAGTCCACCTTCACAGGGAACCCGATATTGATGGCATACTCAATCAAAGTGGAATATGCGGCTCAGCGCAGGATACGCGAACGCAATACCAGGGTTTATCGGCTGGCGCATTGGCCGATCTGGATATGGGTTTTCTTTCTGGCTCCGGGATGGCTGACCTTCGATCTGTTTGCGCACGGTGGCAGCGTAGGCAATCTGCTGTGGCTGGGAGCGGTACTGGTGGGCACGGGCATCGCTGCGTATCGTGGCAAGCTGCCGGGAGCGGAGCCTGCGCCCTACATTCTGCGCTTCGATGAGGACAGGCCGAATCCGCTGTACCGCAAGGTCTGCTACAGCTTTGCATGGAATGCCGCGCTCAGTTTTGCGTTGCTGAACCTGGCCGGGCTGGTGGATGCGGTTGTGAATCGGCGCTGGCACATGATGCAGATTTATCGCTATGGATACTTCCCTCTTTGCGCTGTGATTCTGTTGCTGGGATTGTGCGGCGTGCTGCCGCGCGTGCGGCGGTCTACCAAAGGTGAGGGTACGGAGCGGCGGTATTTCTACGGCTCTGTCTGGGCGGTGACGCTGGCACAAACGGTGCTGCTGGTCCTTTGGAAGACTCTGCCTAAAACGCACACTACCGACTTAGTAAAGCTCTTCGTGTATCTTCTCGTACTTGCCGGCGTTGGGGTCGCGTCTGTGTTTGGTTTGCTTCCGCGAACTCGGCCCATTCTACCGGGCGAATTGATGGTGGCGGATTGAATCATTTTTCTACTCGCCACGGATGCTAAGGATCACAAAGAATTTTAAGCTTTGAAGCGAATGTTCCGTAGTCTGCTTGTGCCGCTCGTATTGCCGAGCGATGTATCCATAACACATTTATACGGTTCGACGACTTATCGTCCATACAAGTATTCCGCGCTCATCGATCTCAAATCCCTACTCTGTGATCACGCGGTCTGCCCACTCAACCAGCGACACGAATATCGTCGGATTGCCAAACTTCGCAGCATAGTTGTTTAAATCCGCTTCGGTCACGCCCCTTGCACGGGAACACGCGCCACAGGCGTAAATCGGCACGTGCTTTGCGACGAGCTTATCCAATGTCTCTCCTACCGGAGGCCATCCGACCGGCGTGACTGCATTTGCGAGCGTTTTTCGCATCAGCGAAACCGCCTCTCCCAGCAGGAAGATCTGCACTTCATGTCCAGCCTCCACAAGGGCGAGCCCATGCAGAAAGGGGAACCCCGCCTTAGTTGGATCGTCGGAACCCCACGCGCTCTTCATCATGACCTTCAATGATTTGCGTGGCGTCTGTCCTTGAACAACCTCAGAAGAACCGCCAGCCACTACCAAGGGTGCGCCCGCTAACCGCGCAAGACGTGACAAGAACATTCTACGAACCATTGGCTTCTCCTCAGATGGAAGATGGAGAAATCTTATTCCTAATACTCGCCGGCATGTGTTTCCTGATGCATTTCAATGGGCCCAGTAACGAGCTTATAGAACAAGTACCGCGGAGACAGTTGAAAGCTCTACAGCCTCGCTGAGAAGGTACGCTCGCGAAGCAAGCTTAAACGACCTTCTTGCGATGGAGAGGAAAATAATCATCAAAAACTTTTGCCTGACCCTTGACATATTCCCATAACGGAATATAAAGTTCTCGACATGGCAAGAGCTGCTACCACCACGGACGTCTTCAACGCGATTGCTGAGCCGCGGCGGCGTGAAATTATCGGCATGCTTTCCGACGGACGGGAGCACGCGGTGGGAGATGTGGTGCTGCATCTGCGCATGCCGCAGCCTGCGGTGTCGAAACATCTTGGCGTGTTGCGCAAGGTGGGCGTGGTGACGGTGAGCAGGCGCGGGCAGATGCGCCTGTACCGTCTGAACGCGAAGGAGCTGAAGCCTGTGCATGACTGGGTGAAAGTTTATGAGCGCTTCTGGACGCACCAGCTCGACCGCATCAAGATTCGCGCCGAGCAGAAAATGGCGGAGCGGATAACCCGCGAAAATCAGATCGGCAGAGACAAGGAGGAGAAATGAGTGCAAAGGTGTCCGAGCAAGCCGTAGAAATCCTTGAAGTGACGCGAGAGATCGAGATCGCGGCGATGATCGAGATTGTCTGGGAAACGTTGCTCGAAAATATGGGACCTCTCAACGAGTCTCCGGACAAGGAGCTGCACAATCTCACGCTGGAAGCTTGGCCCGGCGGGCGTTGGTATCGCGACTTCGGCAACAACACCGGATATTGGTGGGGCGCCGTGCAATCGATCAAGCCGCCGGTGCTGCTGGAGCTACATGGACCGATGTTCATGTCGTCACCCGCAGTGAATCATGTGATCTTTCGGCTGAAGGAAGAAAATGGTCTGACGCGCATCGAGTTCTCGCATCGCGCGATGGGATTGATCCCGCACTGGCTGATGGATGGCGTGGATGTGAACAAGGGCTGGTCGAATTTCTTCACGAACGTTGACGCGGGCGTGGAGCAACGGTTGAAGGTAGCACCGAGAAATCGCTAGGCGCTGGTAGATGAACGATGGCTACCGGTTCGACAGTAAAGACAATATCGATGACAACGCGGCAAAGACCGACGCTAAGAAGATGGATATGCGGCAGCGCTCAACAATTTTCTACCGCAGGTTGAACGACGATAGGGTGGTGGTTCGCACAATTTCTGTGCCATGCGACGCGAGAGTAAAGCGTCGCTGGTTTTAAACCACACGATTTTCAAATTTCGATGGAGAAAATTTCATGACCACAGTTGTTGAAAACCATCCAGTCGTTTCGCAGAAAGAATGGCTCGAGACGCGCAAGACGTTTCTGGCGGAAGAAAAGAAACTCACGCGGTTGCGTGACGAACTGAGCAGAAAACGGCGCGAACTGCCGTGGGTCAAGGTGGAAAAAAATTACGTCTTCGATGGACCCGATGGCAAGGAGACGCTGGCCGATCTTTTCGATGGACGCAGCCAGCTCGTCGTCTATCACTTCATGTTCGGGCCGGAGTGGGGCGAGGGCTGCACACGATGCTCGATGGGCGCCGATCACTTCGATCGCAGCGTGATTCATCTGGCGCAGCGGGATGTAACGCTGCTGGCCATTTCCCGGGCGCCATTTCGGGAGATCGAAGCGTTCAGAAAACGCATGAACTGGGGCTTCAAGTGGGTCTCCGCGTATGACAGCGATTTCAACTATGACTATCGCGTGTCCTTCACACCGGAAGAGATGGCGCGCGGAAGGTTCGATTACAACTACAGCATGATCGGATTCCCTGCCGAAGAAGCAACAGGCACCAGCATCTTCTACAAGGATTCCGATGGGAATGTCTTTCATACCTACTCGTCTTACGCGCGCGCAGCCGAGGGCATGCTCGTTCCGTATCACTTTCTCGACATGGTGCCGGAGTGGCGCGACGAAGACGAGCTGCTGCCGGATGGAATGGCGTGGGTTCGCCATCATGACCGCTACAGCGAGCAACAGCAGCTCAAGTCCTGCTGCCACGACTAGGAATGAGTCTTCACCCGAAACAAAAGAGGAATGGTGAATGAGCACAATGAGTGTGAGCCACAGAATTGTATCGAGCGCAGAATGGCTGGCAGCACGCAAGACGCTGCTGGCCAGGGAGAAGGAACTGACGCGGCAGCGCGATGAGCTGAACCAGCAGCGGCGCCAGCTGCCGTGGGTGCGGGTTGATAAAAACTATGTCTTCGAGGGTCCAGACGGCAGAGAAACGTTGGCCGATCTCTTCGACGGACGGAGTCAGTTGATTGTTCAGCACTTCATGTTTGGGCCCGGATGGAAGGAGGGCTGCGTCGGCTGCTCCTTCAAGTCCGATCATGTTGACGGAACGCTGGCGCATCTTGAAAGTCACAACGTGAGCTTTGTTTCTGTCTCGCGCGCTCCCCTACCTGAGATCGAGTCGTTCAAAAAGCGCATGGACTGGAAGTTCAAGTGGGTGTCGTCATTCGGCAGCGACTTCAACTATGACTTTCACGTCTCGTTCCGCTCGGATGAAATCGCCAGCGGCAAGGTGTACTACAACTACATCATGGCCGATGCCAACGGTGAGGAGGCTTCCGGAAACAGCGTCTTCTATAAGGATTCGAGTGGAGATATCTTCCATACCTATTCGACGTATGGACGTGGAGACGAGCAGTTTGTGTCGACGTACATGTATCTCGACATCACACCTAAAGGACGCAACGAAGGTGGACCTCGCAATAACCTCACCGACTGGGTGCGGCACCATGACCGGTATGAGGCGGGCGGCTCGGTGAATGAGCAGGGACGGTATGTCGCTGCGAAAAACGCCGGCGCTGATTGCGGCTGCGCGGAGAGCCACGCATGAGCGCACATGCCTGCTGCGGTCGCAAGACCGCGGCAGCGCGGCGCAGCTTCTGGCGTGGAGCGTCGGGCAGTGTCGTTTCCGGCGTGCTGTTTGTGCTGATGCCCAAATGTCCGATGTGCATCGCGGCTTATATCGCAGTGGTGACGGGGGCGGGCGCTTCTGTTCTGGCTGCTACCTATCTGCGAGAAGGAATGCTGGTCTTGTGTGTAGCGTCGCTGGTATATTTTGCGAGGATTTTGGCTCAACGTTTTTAGAATTTCTGAGCTATAGACATGAGATTTACATCACTGGCAATTCTTATCGCATTGAGAGTACTTGCCCCTAATCACGGGGTAACGCAACAAGAAGACATATCTACGCTTATCGCCCGGCTACAGACTGCAGACACGTCAGACGCTGCGGTAAAGGAAATCGACGCTGGAAGTCCAGACCTGAAAAGCTCCATTTCGGACAAGCTTCCTTCTTTGATGCCGGATGAGAAAAACAATTCCGTTCTAAATAATGAGATCAAGCTTGCAGGAGATCTTAAAGCTGTCGGTTGTATTCCCTTCTTGGTTACCATTTTTGTGAAGGGCGATTTATTGCCTATGGGACTGACTGCCACGATGAGGTGGCATATGGTTGATGACCCGGCAGGGCACGCGTTAGTGCAAATCGGAGACCCGACCATTCCTTACATGAATAAACTGCTGACATCAAATCAGAGAGAGGATCGGGAAAAAGCAATCCGCGTGCTCGGGAACGTTAAATCGCCAGCGGCGATGGATGTGTTGAAAGAGCATCGGGATTCTGAATCCGACCAATATCTACAGTACGTAATAGATAAGCTTGCAACACCGCAAAATTGAATAAGGTGAGTACCCGGCATTCCGGTCAAACTGAAAAAAACAGATCCTTCGACTGCGCTCAGGATGACAAATTGGAAATGAGGAAATACCGGGAATCGCGGTCAGTCCAGTTTTTCTGGTTCGATGGCGATGTCTTTTTCGCCTGCGGCCTTCTTTTCCCAGTACTTCTTGACCCAGGCTTCGAAGGTCTTGCCGGCGGCGGTGTCGCGTCCGGTGAAGGCCAGGGCGGCGATATCAGAATACGGTATCGATAGCTTGGTTCGTTCAGTAGACGGGATGATGCGGACGGCTGAGTCGGCGAGTGTTTTGCCGCTGCGGCGGTCGAAGACGTAGCCGCTGATCTGGCGGCCGTCTTTGAGGGTGAGGGTCACGTCGCCGCGGTAGTCGAAGGCCTTCTCGAAGGCTTGATGGATCTCTTCGTCAGACGCGAGAGACGGGATCCAGCCTTCGAGCTGTTCGCGCTCGCGGCCTTCGGCTACTTCGAGTTCGTCAGGGTTGGCGATGTGTGCGGGCTGGGTCATGCTGTGGTTCCCTGCTGCTCGACGACGTTGACCTTGGTTTCGATCTGGATGAGCGGGTTGAAGCCGTGCACCGGCTTGACCGGCTCATTGAGCAGGTCGAGCGCGCCGCGGTCTTCGTACTTGTCGAAGAAGACGGCCATGGCGGTGTC
>JAATFH010000326.1 GCA_015655315.1 Terriglobales bacterium | reverse complement strand
TGTTCTTGCAGCGGACATAGTGCCGGACGATCATCCCGAGGCCAGCGGAATCCATGTAAGGAACATCTGTCAGGTCGAGGATGTTCAAAGCCGGTAGGCCGTCGTCCCCCTCCGATTGAAAATTGAGCATGTTGCCGAGCGCGATCGGTGTCAATGAGCCGTGCATGTCGCGCGCAGTGAAAGGGCCGCTGAGACGAAAGATCACCGTGCCCGGAGCGTGGCCCTGTTTGTACCAATGCACCACCATGCCCGCCTGCGACAGGGTGAAGGCGAGAAAAGCGCCAATCGCATAGAGCGGGATGAGCCTGTCGGTGACGCCGCCGAAGAGAATGAGCAGCGCTGCCGTGAGTATTGTCAGTGCATAGATGCCATGCGAATACAAAAGCCTGCGTCCGCGCAGGATGAAGAGGTGCGGCAGATAATCGTGCTGTGCGATGGCGCGCGTGAGACGCGGGAAATCGGCAAATGCAGTGTTCGCGGAGAGCGAAAGCACAAGCAGGATCGATGCGATGGTGACGTAGTAGAAGATGCCCTTGCCGGCTACGGCCGCCGTCAACTGTGAAAGCACGCTCTGGTAGCCAACACTGCCTGGGTCGGTCGCGCCGATGCCATAGGCGCGGCAGAGCAAGGCTATGCCGGCCAGCAGGACGATGAGCAGGGCAATGATGATGGTGAGCGTCGTCTTCGCATTCTTCGCCGTCGGCTGACGGAACGCCATGACTCCGTTGCTGACGGCTTCGACTCCGGTCATCGCCGTGCATCCGCTTGAGAATACCTTGAGCAGCAGCCACCATGTAAGCGCCGTGGTCATATGCGGCAGCGCCGGAGGCGTGACAATGGGTATCGGATGACCTCCACGCACCAGCACATGAAACAGGCCAAGGAGGATGACGATGAGCATGGTTCCCAGAAAAAGGTACGTGGGAATGAGGAACGCAACGCCGGTATCGCGAACGCCGCGCATGTTGATAAGCGTGAGAACGATAAGGATTCCCAGACAGATCGTAAGCATGTGCTGATGCAGGCTGGGGACAGCGGAGATCAGGGCGCCGACACCGGCGGAGATTCCGACAGCCGCGGTCAGGATGTAGTCGATCATGAGCGCCGCCGCCGCCAGAAGGCCCGGCCCCTTGCCCAGATTTTCTGTCGCTACGGTGTAGGAGCCGCCGCCATGCGGGTAGGCTTCGATGGTCTGCCGGTAGGAAAAATAAACGATGACGAGCAGAACGATGATCGCCATGATGATCGGGACGATGTGGCGTACGCCATCCAGCCCCAGTGGGATCAGCAGCGTGAGAGCGGCTTCCGGACCGTATGCGGCAGAGCTGAGCGCGTCCAGTCCGAAGATCGGGATTCCGGCAGATGGGCCGATCTGTTCGGCGCGCTCGTCTGATGTGGCTAAGGGTTGGCCAAACAGCAGGTCCAGAGTTCGCATATCACCTGTTCATACACGGATGAAAATTTAGACGGCTGCGTCATCATCCTACCTCGTTTTAGCGCAGGACGTATGCGGGGTCCGGAGTATCAACGCAGAGCCATGACCACAATGCGTCCGTCGGAGTGGAAACTTCCGCCGGTTGCAGTGAGTGCCGTTTTCAGTGGATCGTTCGGAGTGACGTAGGCCGCGCCGGTAATCACGCCTGCTGAAGCAAAGCTCTGTTCGATGAAGTCGCGTTCTTCATCGACATTGGGGTCGATGTGATGGGTCACGTTGCCGTTGCGCTGGTCCTTCTCAAAGCCGTTGTCATGTGTCGCCGAGCCGACCCACAAGGGTTTCCCGTCCACTGTTTCCGTGGACTTCCACACGCGCAGGTGATGCCGGATCGCTGCCACGGCGAGCGGATCGGCGCGCGCATAGGAGAAATCCTGCGGACGCCCAAAGAGGTAGAGGATGCTCATCGGCATCTCCGTGTAGGCTTCGTGCGAAAGCGTCGCCAGCAGGCCGTGAACGATGGCATCCTGCGTGGTCTTGTCCACTGTAGTCCAGCCGGCGGCGGTGAAGGCTTTCTGTACCTGGTCCTGCGTGCCGATGATGGCGAAGTTCACCATATCTCCGGGATTGCCCTGCTGATCCTGCACTCTGCGCGGGATATTTGCGAACAGCTCGGGCGAGAGCGAGCGGGTGAGATCGATCGCCGCAGCTGGAGTTGCCGCAACCTGAGATTTCGAGAGCTTCATTTTCACTGAGTAGCTGCCGTCGCCCGTAAGGTCGCTGCTCAGATTCACGTTGAGGTAGAGCTTGCCGCTCATGCCCACGTCCAGCTGTTTGCTGGCGCCGATCAGAAAGGGAACCGAGGCATCGCCATTGCTGATGCGCCCGATCAGCGCGCCGCTGTTGGCGCTGTTGAGCGGGAACTGGCGCAACAGATCTTTCCAGCCGCGCGCATTGCCGTCAGGTGCAGCTGTATGGCCATCGGAAATCGTAACCGTGCCGGTTGCAGTAAAGTCAAGGTGGTCTCCGAGCGTGACGAGGACGCCGGAATCGGTCCAGTCGCCCGCAGGCACTTTGAAGGTGTAGGAGCCTTTGCGGGAAGAGAGAGCGCTGCTGTCCGGCGCTTTCATCTCGATGACCTGCACGCCGGGATGCACTGTGGATACAGCGCTGACAGGCTGGCTTTGCGCCGCCGGGTCGGGCGACTCAAAGACACGTACAGGCTTGGCCTGATCCTGCGCGGCGGCGCAGGCTGTGAGCAGCAGGCAAACTCCCATGCCTGCGGAGATTTTTGTAGAAAGAGGCATCATCTTCTACAGGTTATGGACGTAAGTCGATTCCCGGGAGTCACTTTCATGCTGCTTTTCTCAGGTAACTTCACCAGCTGTCAAAAGTAAAAGGCCCTGACTCGCGCCAGGGCCTCCGTTGCAATGCGGTTGTTGTCTAGGTGCCTTCCGACCAGCTGGCCAGATACTCTTCCTGCTCCGACGACAGACGGTCGATGCCGATGCTCATCGCTTCGAGCTTCAGGCGGGCAACGCGCTTGTCGAGTTCCTGCGGGACGGAGTAGACCTTCTTCTCCAGGCTGGCGTGGTTCTTGATCAGGTACTCGGCTGAGAGCGCCTGGTTGGCAAAGCTCATATCCATCACCGACGCCGGGTGGCCTTCCGCCGCGGCAAGGTTGATAAGGCGGCCTTCGCCGAGCAGGTAAATCTTGCGGCCATCGCGCAGAGCGTATTCATCGACAAAGTCGCGGGTTGGGCGCTTGGAAGAGGCGATGCGCTCAAGTGCCGGGATGTCGATTTCGACGTTGCAGTGGCCGGAGTTGGCGACGATGGCGCCATTCTTCATGACTTCAAAGTGCTCCTGGCGAATCACGCCCTTGTTGCCGGTGACGGTCACAAAGACGTCGCCCTGCTTGGCTGCTTCGATCATCGACATCACGCGGAAGCCGTCCATGACTGCTTCGAGCGCCTTGGTGGGGTCGATTTCGGTGACGATGACTTCAGCGCCCATGCCGCGCGCGCGCATCGCGAGTCCGCGTCCGCACCAGCCGTAGCCGGCGACAACGAACTTCGATCCCGCAAGGAGGACGTTGGTGCAGCGGATGACGCCGTCGATCGTCGACTGGCCCGTGCCGTAGCGGTTGTCGAATAGGTGCTTGGTCAGCGCGTCGTTAACTGCGACGACGGGGTAGCGGAGCACGCCTTCTTTGGACATGGCACGCAGGCGAATCACGCCTGTCGTGGTCTCTTCCGTGCCGGCAATCACGCCGTCGAGCGCGTCCTGCCGCTTGGTGTGCAGCAGGTGCACGAGGTCGCAGCCGTCATCCATGGTCAGGTGTGGCTTGTGGTCAATCGCCGCGAGGATGTGCGCGTAGTAGCTGTCGTTGTCCTCGCCCTTGATGGCGTAGGTCTGGATGTTGAAGTCGCGCGCCAGCGAGGCGGCCACGTCGTCCTGTGTCGAAAGCGGGTTCGAAGCGCAGAGGGCCACATCGGCGCCACCGTCTCGGAGCGTGATCATCAGGTTCGCCGTTTCGGTGGTGACGTGCAGGCAGGCTGCGACGCGGATTCCCTTCAACGGCTGATGCTTGATGAATTCCTTGCGTATCGTCTGCAAGACGGGCATCGACTGGTTCGCCCATTCAATACGTCTGCGTCCCTGGTCGGCCAGGTCGAGATTCTTTACGTGGTGCAGTGTCGCTGTAGTTGTCGCCATAGATTCTCCAAAAGTCAGCTGGTCTGGGACAGAATTTTCGGGGGCAGAACTCTCCCGGTGCTCATACGAGGATACCATCGTCCATGGTCCTGACAATGATCTTTGACGAGATCGAGGGGAATTGAAGTTGTACCATCACAATATGACTTCGGAAAGAGGTCTACGGCTGACCGGGCGACAGATGATGTTGATCTCACGCGCGCTTGCCGATCCCCGTCGCTTTCAGATCCTCAAGGAGATCAGCGCCTCCGGGAAGATGCTGCCCTGCGGGGATTTACGGGAATGTATGCCGATTACGGCGGCAACGCTTTCCCACCACATTAAGGAACTGGAGACGGCAGGACTGATCACAATCGAGCGCGAAGGGAAGTTCGCAAACCTTTCGCTCTGCCGCGATGTCTGGCAAGCTTACCTCGATCAATTAGCAGCAATTTAATAAAAGAGAGCTGCGACCATTTCCGCAACGGCTCATCAATTAGATGATCATCGAAATATCGAAATGATGACATTTTCTTAGAGGAGCAAAAAGATGGGTAAGCTTCAAGGGAAAGTCGCCGTTGTTACCGGAGCATCGAAGGGCATCGGCGCAGGGATTGCGAAGGGTCTGGCTGCGGAAGGCGCTGCAGTCGTTGTGAACTACGCCTCCAGCAAGGAAGGCGCGGATCGAGTGGTCGCCGAAATCACCAGCAAGGGCGGCAAAGCAGTTGCAGTACAGGGAAGCGTCGCGAACGTCTCCGATGTCGAACGTATTTTCGCCGAGACGAAGAAGGCTTTCGGCAAGCTCGATATCCTCGTCAATAATGCCGGCGTCTATGAATTTGCTCCCATTGAAGATGTCACCGAGGAGCACTACCATCGCATCTTCAACACCAATGTGCTGGGATTACTGCTGGCAACGAAAGAAGCAGTGAAGTATTTCAATGGAGAGGGTGCAAGCATCATCAATATCGGCTCGACGGCAACCCAGATTACCCCTCCGACTACGGCGGTGTATACGGCGACAAAAGGAGCCGTGGACGCGATCACGCATGTGCTTGCCAAAGAGCTTGGCCCGAAGAAGATTCGCGTGAACTCCATCAATCCGGGAATGGTGGAAACAGAGGGAGTTCATTCGGCAGGCATCATCGGCAGCGATTTCCAGAAGCAGTTCGAGGCAATCACTCCGCTCGGCCGCATCGGCCAGCCCGAGGACATTGCTTCGGTGGCGGTCTTCCTGGCTTCGGCAGATTCGGCATGGCTGACCGGCGAGCTGCTGCTGGCCTCCGGCGGTCTGCGATAGTATCAGGGCCGCAGACTGCGGCCCTTTTTCATTTGCCTGCGAAGGCATTTTCCAGTTCAAGCAACTTCTTTTTGCGCTCCACGCCCCAGCGGTAGCCGGTTAACGCGCCGTCGCTGCCGATGACGCGGTGGCAGGGAACAACCACAGCTACCGGGTTCGTCGCGCAGGCCCGAGCGACCGCCCGGACAGCGGTGGGCTGACCGATTTCCTGCGCAATCTGCGAATACGTGCGTGTCTGGCCGCGCGGAATGCGCCGCAACGCTTCCCACACGCGTCTCTGGAAAGCGGTTGCACGCACATCGAGGGGCAATTCCAGAGCCACGGGATGCTCGGTCATCTGCGCCAGTATTTGCCTCACCATCGAGCCCAGGCCGTCTTCGTCGCGTTTCCGGTCAGACGCGGGGAAGCGCGACGCCAGGTCATCTTCCAGCTCGCTTTCCAAAGATGCGAACGTTACAGCGCACAGACCAACACCGGTTGCCGCGATCATCATTTTGCCCAGCGGGGAATCGACGATCGAATACCGGATGATCACATCTTTGCCTCCACGGCGGTATTCGGTCGGCGTCATTCCCAGGTGCTCGCTTGCTGTTTCATAGAGGCGGCTGCTCGACGCGAAGCCTGCGTCATAGATGGCTGTCGTCACGTTGTCGCCGGTGAGCAGGTTTTTGCGGAAGTGCTCCATTCTAAGCGCCTGCTGGTACTGGCGCGGCGAGATGCCGAGATACCGGCGGAAGAGTCTCTGGGTGTGAAAAGCGCTCAAGCCTACGACCGTTCCCAGTTTGTCCAGCTTGACAGTATTCTCGATGTTTCGCTCGATGTAGTCGCACGCCTGCGTCAGCATGTGCGCCTGCGGATGCACCTGGCCCGGCGTGCAGCGCTTGCACGCCCTGTATCCGGCACGCTCCGCCAGTTCGCCGGTGGCAAAGAACTCGACTGACGAGCGCAGCGGCCTGCGGCTCGGGCAGGACGGGCGGCAGTAGATGCCTGTCGTCCGCACGGCATACACGAAGAGCATGTCGGCGGCGGGCTTGCGCGCCTCCACCATCTGCCACGCCCTGTCCCAGACCGGATGCGAAACCTGAACAGCATTCATATCTTCCTCCTGATGCTGTTTTGATCTTCGCGCCTTTGGGGGTACGACAGCACTCCGCTTCTTGCCGTCAAATTTTGTTATTTGTGCCATCCACGGTCCCGGTTCCCGAGGAATCTTCCGCGATTCACACAGAAAAAGTAAAGGGCAAGCTCGAAAGCTTGCCCTTTTGCGTAAAGCGTGATTGTCTGGACAGCCGAATGGGGCTGGTCCTTACTTGACGGCTGCCGCAGTGACTCCGGCCTGCTCACGCAGAGCAGCAGCCTTGTCGGTCGCTTCCCAGGTGAACTCCTTATCGGAGCGGCCAAAGTGGCCGTAGGCTGCCGTCTTGCGGTAGATCGGACGGCGCAGGTTGAGGCTTTCGATGATGCCCTTGGGCGTCAGCCTGAAGTTGGCTCGCACCAGTTCTCCAAGTTTTTCGGCGTCCACCTTGCCCGTACCGAAAGTGTCCACCCGTACGCTGACCGGTTCGGCTACGCCGATGGCGTAGGCGAGCTGCACTTCACAGCGTTCGGCGAGACCGGAGGCGACGATGTTCTTCGCAATGTACCGCGCCATGTAGGCAGCCGAGCGGTCGACCTTTGTCGGATCTTTGCCGCTGAAAGCGCCGCCGCCGTGACGGCCCATGCCGCCATAGGTGTCGACGATAATCTTGCGGCCCGTCAGGCCTGAGTCGCCCATCGGTCCGCCAATTACGAAGCGGCCGGTTGGGTTGATGTGGTACTTGGTGTTTTCATCGAGAAGCTCGGGAGGAAGGACGGCCTGGATGACATGCTTGAGGATGTCGGCGCGAAGCTCTTCGTTCGAGACTGTTTCCGAGTGTTGTGTTGAGACGACGACGGCGTCGATGCGGGCCGGCTTGCCCTCGGCACTGTATTCGACGGTGACCTGGCTCTTGCCGTCGGGACGGAGGTAAGACAGTTTGCCGCTCTTGCGCACTTCGCTCAGCTGCCTGCTGAGCTTGTGGGCCAGCGAGATGGGAGCCGGCATCAGCTCTTCGGTCTCGTTGGTAGCGTAGCCGAACATCATGCCCTGATCGCCGGCGCCGCCGGTGTCAACGCCTAGGGCGATGTCGCCGGACTGCTTGTTGATGGAGGAAATCACGGCGCAGGTATTCGAATCGAAGCCATAAAGAGCGTTGTCATAACCGATGGCCGCGACGACGCCGCGAACCAGGGTTTGGAAATCGACATAAGCTTTGGTTGTGATTTCGCCAGCGATGACGACAAAGCCGGTTGCTGTCAGCGTTTCGCAGGCCACGCGGCTGTAAGGATCCTGCTCGAGGCAGGCATCCAGAATGGCGTCGGAAATCTGGTCTGCAATTTTGTCGGGATGCCCTTCAGTCACCGACTCTGAGGTGAATAGAAACTTGTCGCGTACGGACAAAACAGTCCTCCCTTGATTGGCGGATGGCCTGTCACGAAAGTGCGGGGCGGAGAAGCAGGTGATTCGGCCCGACCGCGCACAGGCATCTAGTCTTAGATCGTACTAGACCGCCCGAAGCACGGCAAAGCACTTCATCAAAAGGGTGCGCGGGGGATTTCAGCGGGGAAATCAGCCAGCGAACGGCAGGTGGCGTCTAAAATGTCGGGCCTGAGGGCGAGAAAAAGACTCCTGCGGCGAGGCAGCGACCGTCCCGGAATCAGACACGGACCAATGTTGACCAGGATTCGCCGCCGCGATGCGGTTGCTGACATAGTGCCAGACGAACCAGCCCAGGGCTGAGAGCAGAACCAGCAGCACGGCGACCCCTGCCCAGCGCAGTCGCACATCGGGACGCGGAGCATCGTCATCGCGGCTCTTGCCTACATTCTCCGCAAATTCGATCCAGCTGATGTCGTCGTCCTTCAGCTGGCCGCTATTCTGGTAAGCGGACATGAACCGCCCGACCCAGGCATCCTCATCCAGGCCGACCACGCGCGCGTAGCCGCGCATAATGCCCTTGTTGAAGACCCCTCCGGGGAGGATATCGAAATGTTCTTCTTCCAGCGCGAGCAGGTGGCGGCCGCTGATCTTCGTCGCGTCGGTGATTGCCTCAATCGCGACACCGCGGGTCTCCCGCTCTTTCCGCAAATCTTCGCCGAACTGACCCATATTCCTGTTCCTGCGCAGATACGCTTTGGGGTTAGCAAGCCTTGCAAAAAGATGTTGCGCCTGGACACCGCCCAAATGCACAACCTCTAGGGCAAACCATAAAACTCCAAACAAAACAAGTCAAAGGAAAAGGTTATTATTCTTTTCCTTTCATGAATCTAAAATAAAACAGCTGGGAACCTTGCTGGCTCTCTTTTTTCTCCCAAAACAGTTCAATCTGTGTTTCCTTCCTCTGATTATCGGCAGAGAAGCCTGCTTTGTTAGACTTAAACGTTAAAAGATTTTCGCCTTGTTCCGGATTTGGGACTTCGGGCGTCCTCCGCGAAGGTTTCTCCAGCATTTCAATAGGACTTCAAATGAACAAGCTTGTGCTCGGCAACCTGCTTTATCGTCCACTGCGTACCCTCATCGGCATCTTTGCCGTTGCGGTAGAGGTGGTCATGATCCTGTCCATCGTCGGCATCTTTATCGGGCAGGTTGCACATACCCGCGACGAAACCGGCGGCATTGGAGCCGACCTGATCGTGCGGCCTCCGAACTCCAGCTTCATCAGTGGAATGGGCGGGGCGCCTGTCCCCGCTAAGATTGCCGGCATCCTTGCCAAAGTGCCGCATGTTGCCGTGGCTGCGCCCGTGATTCAGGACTTCAGCCTGGGCGGTTCCCCTGAATTGATATGGGGGATCGACTATGAGAGCTTCAACAGGCTTAAACCCTTTGTTTTTATCGCCGGAGGACCTTTTCAGGATCCGAATGACGTCATCGTGGACGACGTCTTCGCCCGCACCGACGGGGGCCATCGTCTCGGCGATACGATCCAGATCAAGAATCACCCCTTCCATATCTGCGGCATCGTGGAGCACGGCCGCGGAGGACGCAAGTTTCTGCCCATCCACACCCTCGGAACGCTGGTTGGCAATCCTGACAACGCATCGCTCTTCTACCTGCGCAGCGACGATATCCAGAACCAGGAGCTGATACGAAAGGAAATCCTGGCGACGCCGGGTTTGGGCACCTATCAGGTGCAGACGCTTGCCGAATGGATGTCGTTGATGACGCCGGCGCACCTGCCCGGATTCAATGCCGCACTCCGCAGTGTGATCGGGATCGCTGTTGTCGTCGGATTCATCGTCGTCTTTCAGACCATGTACACGGCGGTCATGGAGCGGACGCGCGAGATCGGCATTCTCAAATCGCTGGGCGCTTCGCGGGGCTACATCGCGAATGTCATCCTGCGCGAGGCGGCGCTGATCGCGATTCTCGGGATCGCCCTGGGCATCGGGCTTACCTTTGTGCTCAAGATCGGCTTGAGTTACCGCTTCCCGACACTGCCTTTTCCGGTGAGTCTCGGCTGGCGCTTGAACGCCACCCTCATCGCGTTCACCGGAGCGGTTTTAGGCGCGCTCTATCCGGCGCTCAAGGCTGCTAGCAAAGACCCAATCGAAGCTTTGGCCTACGAATAAAATCTTTCCAAAAAATAAAATGGCGCAGAGCTTCTGCTCTGCGCCGTTTTATGCCAATTATCGCGATACCGCCTTAGGCCGGCTGGAGAAAATCCGCGGATACCGGGTTTTCATAGAGGGAATAATCGCGTGTAACGACCGTGAGTCCGGATGGCGTAACAAAGTAGTTTCGCTTGTCCTCGTTCTGGTCGTAGCCGATCACCGTGCCTTCCGGCAGGTGAACGTCGCGATCGATGATGGCGCGGCGAATGCGGCAGTGCCGTCCGATGTTGACGTGCGAGAAGACGATGCTCGAATCGAGTTCCGAATATGAGTTCACGCGCACATCCTGCGATAGAACGCTGTTGCGCACGACTGCACCGGAGACAATGCACCCGGCGGAGACGATGGAGTTGATGGCCATGCCGGTGCGGCCCGGTTCGCCGAAAACGAACTTTGCCGGAGGATACTGGCGCACGCGTGTTCGCATCGGCCAGTTGCTGTCATACAGGTTGAATACGGGCGAAACAGAGGCAATGTCCATGTTGGCGTCGTAATAGGCGTCCAGCGTGCCGACGTCGCGCCAGTAGAGCGCGTCCTGCCCGTTCTCATCGACAAAGTTGTATGCGTGCATCTTGTACTTGCCCAGCAGCGAAGGCAGGATGTTATGGCCGAAATCATGTTTCGAGGTCGGGTCTTCGGCGTCCCTCATGAGCGCAGGCAGAAGCACGTCGGTATTGAAGAGATAGATGCCCATCGAGGCGTCCACCATGTTGGGATTGAATGGCGAGCGGATGTCGGTTGATTTGGGCTTCTCATCAAAACCGATTACCTCGCTGGTGCGCGACACCTCGACCACGCCGAAGCGGGAGACATCCAATGGATCAATCGGCAGCGTGGCCAGGGTGACATCGGCGCCAGTATCGTTGTGATGCTGCAGCATCTTGCCGTAGTCCATTTTGTAGATGTGGTCGCCGGAGAGGATGAGCACATGCTTGGGCTGTTCGGAGCCGATGGAATAGATATTCTGGTAGACGGCGTCGGCGGTGCCCATGTACCAGTTGGCGCTGACGCGCTGCATAGGCGGGAGAATCTCGATGAATTCGCCCAGTTCCTGCGCGACGACGCTGGTCCAGCCTTCGCGGATATGGCGATTGAGGGAGAGCGCCTTGTACTGAGTGAGGATGTAGACGTGACGCAGATCGGAGTTGATGCAGTTGGAGAGGGTAATGTCGATGATACGGTAGTTGCCGCCGAAGGGAACTGCTGGTTTCGCGCGATCGCGGGTAAGCGGGAAAAGACGCTCACCGGCGCCCCCTGCCAAAAGTACTCCGAGTGTGTCTTTCATGAGTTACGACGCCCCTTTGTCGCTGTTTGCTTCGTTCTCAGCTTCGTGGTCGCAGGCTTCAATACGTCAGCCGTCGCCTCTCGCTGGAACTGGCGATACTAGCATATAGATGCGTGCAAAGGAGTCAATAAGCAGGAACCTGGCGGCAGGCGTCAATCCACCCGTTCGTCTCCCTGAATAGCGATGCGAAGCGAGCGCAGAAAATGTACATCCTGGGAAGAAAAAGCCTTGCCCTGGTGGGCTTCTTCCGGCTGGCCAGCGACGTGCGATTGTTCGAGCATGGCCTCCGGCTGCTGTTCGAGCTCATTCAGGCCGATGGTCGCTTCCAGCATGAGCAGGACATCGAAGCCCTGCTTGCGTATGTCCTGCACAACGCCGGCGATATGTTCTGATTCGGAGACCGTCTCGTGGATGGCTTCTCCCAACTGCTGAACGAGTTTCCGCAGTTTTGCGTTCAAGGTGTGTCTCCGTTTCCTCCCTGCCACCGACCGGCCTGGAGCCCGCTGGAATTGTCCTTACCTTACTTCTGATGTTCGAGGCGGGCAACCGGAATCCATGCGGCTGCTAAACTTTTCCATATGGAGCCGAACAAGCTCGG
>JAATFH010000383.1 GCA_015655315.1 Terriglobales bacterium | reverse complement strand
TCTGCGATTCCTGCTCGGCTTCTGAACGGCGCAACGGTTTTCCAGCAGCAACTGTTGCCCGTGCCACTTCATTCTCAAATGTGCGAACGATGAGCTGTTTCTTCTCTTTTCTGAAAAGCTCCTTCGATGACAGATATTTTTCCATCTTGTGGATAGGATCTGCGCTTCTTGCCGCACTTCCCTTGCTGGGCAGGAAACTGCATGCGATCAAGCTGGGCCCCTTACCCTGTCGCGCCCGCGTCATGCACTCGTACACTACCCTGTAAACCGCGACAACATCATTCCCGTCCACAAGAATCGCAGGAAAACCATAAGCGTACATCTGCGGTGCGTCGATTGATTTTCCGCTGTAGACATAGAGGATTGGCAATTTGTGGGTTCCGGCGAAAAGCAGTGATTCGCGTCCGGCGGCGCTGCCTTCTGGATCTTCGGAAAGAAATGCGACAGTGACACTTTCTTTATTATTTGCGCTGTGCGCATACGCAATGCCGGTCGCGAGCGCGCTCTCGGCCATGGCTCCGGTGATCGCGGCCCCAGGTTTCTTCCGGCCATTGGACGAAGCAGTTTCTCGTGACTGGCGGAAAATCGAGGACAGGGGTATGCCTCTTAGAAAATTGGCGATCACGGCGCCAGAGGGAAGTATGAGCGCATCCTGGGGCTGAAGGTCAATCGTCGCAGCGACCGTGGCTCCTTCTTTGCCCTTCCAGAAGCTACCTTTATTCTGCGAAGACAGAATGCGGCACTTGAGCATCGTGGCATACAGTTGCTGCAATTTGCTGCTGCTTATGAGAGAGTGCGCCTGTTCTGCAGGCGCCTTTTTCGCGGGTTTTGTAGACATGTCTTCGGACAATTGTAGCGCAGCAAATGAAATGCTCCGGAGCGGTTTTTTTCATCTGTTGCTGTTGAATCGTTTTCAACAGAATTGTGAAAAAGCCTGTGCAAGACCCATCTTCTAAGCAAGAAAGCCCAGTAATGACGCGGCTTCTAGCTCTCTGCACTCTTTCTGTTGCACTGCAGCCAATCTGCAACAGACTCTCTCCCAGTGTCTGCGTTTAGGTGGAGTAGTCCGCGTTGATGCGTACGTACTCGGCGGTCAAATCGGTGGTCCAGAAGCGGCACGTTCCGTCGCCGATGCCCAGGTTCATGCGGATTGTGAACTCCCGCTGCTTGAGATAAGCATGCGCAGCCGCCTCATCGAAGTCGGCAACGCGGCCGCCATCTTTGCAAATCTGCTGCGTGCCAAACCAGATGCTGATGCGCCCCGGATCGAGCGCTACGCCTGAGTAACCGGCGGCGGCCATCAGCCGGCCCCAGTTCGGATCGGAGCCTGCCCAGGCCGTCTTCACCAGCGGCGAATGGGCAATGGCCTTGGCGACGGTCAGGGCATCGCGATCCGTGGCAGCGCCTTCAATTTGCAGCTCAACAACGTGGGTGATTCCTTCGCCGTCATCCACGATCTGTTTCGCCAGCGATATGCAGACATTCTTCAATGCTGCAAGAAACGCAGCATTTGCCGCATCGATGCTTACCCCGCTCGCTCCGGAAGCCAGTAGCAGCACCGTGTCGTTGGTGGAGGTATCGCCGTCAATCGAGATGCGGTTGAAGCTGGTCTCGACGCTTTGCCGCAGCAGGGTATCCAACGCGCCAGGCTCAATCGCGGCATCGGTGAACAGGTAGACCAGCATCGTAGCGTGCGGCACCAACTGCGGGTGGATCATACCCGCGCCCTTGCAGACGCCGGCGATGCGAACTGGCTTACCGTCGACGTTGATAGTGGCATACGCGATCTTCGGCTTCGTATCCGTCGTCATGATGGCGCGGGCAAATTGCGAGAAGCGCTCCGGAATGGCGGCAAGAGACGCCGCCACCTCGGGCAGAGCGGCAATCGGCTTTTCCGCGGGAAGGGGTACGCCGATGATTCCGGTCGAAGATGGAAAGACTTCGTGCCCTTCGCAGTGGAATGTCTCCGCTGCAGCGGCACAGACCTGCTCGCATGCTGCGATGCCGATCTGGCCGGTGGCACAGTTTGCATTTCCGGCGTTTACCGCGACCACGCGCACGTGTCCCGCGCTGCGGCTCAGATGTTTGCGTCCGACGATAATCGGTGCGGCGACCACGCGATTGCCGGTGAACATGGCGGCGGCGCTTGCCGGGGTATCCGCCACGGCGACGGCAAAGTCAGGCTTGCCGCTCGGTTTGATTCCAGCCTTAACGGCAGCAAAGCGGAAGCCAAGTGGCAGCGCTTCAGAAGGGACAAGGGATGCATCATTCATTGTTGATATTTAGTCTAAACAAGATATCAATTAAGGAAGGATAAAGATTGGCGACAGAAGATTTGACGGAATTTCTACGCATGCGGCAGGTCAGCGTGGCGCGCGGCGATGCAATCGTATTGCACAACATCAATCTCACCATTGCTACCGGGGAGCATGTTGCCATTCTGGGCCCGAATGGCTGCGGCAAATCCACACTGATCAAGACGATTACCTGTGAGTGCTATCCCATCTTTACTCCGGAGATGGAGTGCCGGTTGCTGGGCCGCGAGCGCTGGGATGTCTCCCAGCTGCGCCAGCACCTTGGAGTGGTGTCAGCGGATCTGCCCGGTGAGCGCACTCCGGTCTCCAAGGGGCGCGATGTTGTCGTCGCCGGATTCTTCTCGGCGTCTACTCTCTGGCCCAACCTGCATGTCACCGAAGAGATGCGTGAGCGCGCACATGAGGCGATGGCGCTCATGGACGCTACGCGCCTCGCCGACAAGCTGGTCGGCGAAATGTCCGCCGGTGAGCAGCGGCGCATCATGATCGCCCGCGCCCTTGTCCATAAACCGGAAATGCTGTTGCTGGACGAACCCTCGAATGCTCTCGACATTGCCGCGCAGCGGGAGCTCAGGGACGCTCTGCGGGTGGTCGCGCAGCAGGGGACTGGCATCATCATGGTGACGCATCACCTTGCGGACATTCTCCCTGAAATCGACCGCGTCATCATGATGCGCACGGGCCGCATCGTTGCCGATGGTGCGCGGCACGAGCTGATTACCGTGAACCAATTGCGCGAATTGTTTGGTGTAGAGGTTGCGCTTACCGAACGGGACGGCTACTGGCATTCCTGGTAGAAACGGTCCGTTAGGGCGCAGACTTGATTTCCTGCACGTCATGTCATAAGGTCTGAGGTACACGGGAAAGGAGGATGATCCAGCTAATGAAAAGTTCTGATGGTAGTAGTTGCACGATCCTACGTGAGGTGACTGAGGCTTAGAGCACCCTTTGCTCTAGACCTGGCGATCCGCAAACACATTCGCCGAGGCCCACTTACAAGATCGAAGGGTGCCTCAGGTCAATCTCAACAGCTCACCGTCCAAGCCCGCATCCAAAAGGTGCGGGCTTGGTGCATTTTGGGTCATACATGAGTCGCACACGGTTTTTTGATGCAACTTATAGTCGAGAACAAGTCAACTGTAATCAGTAACATGCGGAACGATGTTGGGACGACATACGATTCTTGGCATGTTTCAGCCTATGTAGTCTCAGTGGACAAAGGGCATCTGACTGATGTTCGAAGAGTGGAGACTATATCTTGAGCTGTGTGTGCACTCGGATAATCCGATGCTGGTGGTATGGCAATCGACATCCCCATCCGGCTCGGCAGAAGATACGTGATCTGCGTCGTCAGCGTGGATGGAGGCAGATCGACCTTGCGGCTCATGCGGAACTGAGCAGAACCCCACGTTTGTGAACTGGAGGTTGGTCTTAAGGCGCTGGAACGGCTGGCCCTGGCATTGGATGTGAAGATTTCCGACCGGATGAAATCGATGGGCCGGTGACGGTGAGAGAATCGGCTCATGCCTGCACGACTTGAAGCGAAAATGATCCAAGGTGCTTGAGACCAGAGAGTGTCCCGGCTTGGCACTAGCTTCACCGAGATCATCGCTGCTCGGATGAATATCCCCCACTACTAAGAAGATGATTGGAGTGATTGGGCGACTTCAGAAAGATTGTCGTCAAGCTCATCAAAGGTTCAGCCTGAATCCCTTCGAAAGCTGTAGCTACTGCGCCGAGGCGCGGGCTCGAATGGCAGTGAGCAGGGCTTCGTGCTTGAGTTGATTCTTCTCGGTGGCTTCGAGTGCAGTCTTGCCGTTTTTATTGCGGAGATTGGGATCTGCTCCGTGGCGAAGGAGCAGCGGGATGGATTCAATGTCATCGGTGGTGAAGAGCGGCGTCTCTACGACGTTGTTGCGGGCGTTGACATCGGCGCCTAGCTCGATGAGGGCGGCGGTAACGTTCTTGTCTCGGGGTTTGTGGAGCGCAGTGTTGCCGTCTTCCCAGTGAGCATTGACGTTGGCGCCGGCTTTGGCGAGGCGACGGACGCACTCGGCGCGGGCACCTTCGGGAGTGTAGCCGCTGTATTGATAGGTAGCGGCGATCAGGAGTGCCGTATCGACGTACTGGTTTTTGAGTTCGAGTTTTGGTTGGTAATGGAGGATCTCGCGGATGAGATCGGGATTGCCGGACTTGGCGGCTTCTGTAAGGAT
>JAATFH010000542.1 GCA_015655315.1 Terriglobales bacterium | reverse complement strand
TCTCCAGTTCCGGGCGGAGTCGTTCAACGTTGCGAACCACCCGAATTTCGAACTGCCGATTGCCGACCTTGCCTCTTCAAATTTCGGAAGAGTTCTGCAGGCTGGTTCGGCGCGACTGACGCAGTTCGCCCTCAAGCTGATTTTCTGAGGCATAGCAATGATAACAACCGCAGCGCGATCCTGAGCTGACCAGGATCGCGCAGAGGAGCTAATCCGTGTCTGATCAAGAGTCCCGCCTGGGTTACCCGGGATGGAAGGTGGTGCTGGCCGGCTTCTTCGGCGTCATGGTCAGCTTTGCCGCTATTGTGCCGTACACCTTCGGCCTGTTCCTCAAGCCTCTATCGCTCACCTTCGGCTGGAGCCGCGAGTCCATCTCGGTCGCATTCAGCATCACAGCGTTGACAATAGCCGCATGCTCTCCAGCCCTCGGTTTCCTCCTCGACCGCTACGGTCCACGGCGGATCATTCTTCCCTGCATCATTGTTTTTTCCTCGGCATTCGCATCCCTTGCACTGCTCACAAATCACAAAGCACACTTCTACGCGATCTTTCTGTTAGCCGGGATTGTCGGCAACGGCACAGCGTATCTCGGCTATACGCGTGCCATCGCAACCTGGTTTGTCCGGCGTCGTGGAATGGCCCTGGCATTCATGCTTGCCGGCGGCGGTACCGGCGCGATGCTGCTGCCGATCTTCGCGCAGTCGCTGATTTCCAATTTCGGCTGGCGTCTGGCATATGCCGGGATAGGCTTGGCCGCATTCGTGGTCGGGTTCCCTCTGGCGGCCCTCTTTGTTCGAGAGAATCCCGCCCTCGCACAACGCGGGCATGGTTCGGAGTACGCTGGCCAGTCCGTGAAAAGCGCCGTGCGCGGCAGGGTGTTCTGGATTCTCATGCTCACGGTATTTCTTTACTCCATCAGCGTGAATGGTTCCCTCGCGCATCTGTCCGCACTACTTACCGATCGCGGAGTCTCGGTGCGCGGCGCAGCGTATGCGGTTTCGGTTGTTGGCGGATTCGGAGTGATTGGACGCCTTGTAACCGGAGCACTGCTTGACCGATTCTTCGGACCGCGTGTCTCGCAGATCATGCTTCTGTTGACAGCTTCCGGAGTCATTCTTCTCTCGGTAGCCACCACACTTCCTGCGGGGATTACAGCAGCCGCTCTCATCGGTTTCAGCATGGGAAGTGAGGGCGACGTAACTCCCTACCTGTTAAGCAGGTACTACGGCCTGAAACGATTCTCTACCCTCTATGCGCTCACCTGGACGGCCTTTGCCATCGGGGGTGCCGTCGGTCCCATTATCCTCGGAAGAGTCTTCGATGTGTTGGGCTCCTATCGTCCGCTGTCGATTCAGCTCCTCGCCATACCAGCGTTCATTCCGTGCCTTCTCATGTTTTTCCTGCCACGCTACGAGGCGTTCGCTGAACCCGGCGCAATCCCAATCGATACAACCGCAGTAATCTCCGCAGCCGACTCGGTGATCTAGCTCCATTTCGTTTGAGTCAGACAAGCAGTCCGGCTGCTGTTCCTACTGTCCCACCGGGGTATAGTTGGAATTTGTAGTTGTCACCTGAATTTGTTTTCCCTGTGCGTCCAGAACAGTCTGCTGCAGGTAATTCGCGCCATCAGGGAGGCTTGCGAATTGATTTGTCAGAGTAACAATATCATTCTTGGGATCGTCGAGAAACGTATTCACGTCATAGCTGCTGAGCTTTTTCGCAGCTGCATCAAAAGTAAAAGCTACCTTATCTCCCGTCTTGTAGTAGTTGAGAAAGGTGATAGTAACGACGTCTCCTGAAGCATTCATACTTCCGTTTCCCGCCTGCATCGCAGCTTGAATCATCTCCGGGTCCGGTGGAGCGTAGTGGCTGATCAGGCTCTTCAACCGCTCCGTATAGTCCTTCATCTCATCAATTTTCTTCGCAACGATTCTTCCCTTCAGACCTCTCTGAGGAGTTTCCGGTGGAGCGGCCGGGGAACCGACAGGAGTCTTCACCACCTTGCCATCGGGGCCATAGCGGCACATGTTCTCCTCATCCTTTCTTGTTTTCCCTTTGATATTGACCTGCGTTGTCTGCAGCCACTGGTACTTCATGAGCTTCGCCCGATTCGCGGCAACGGACTCTTTGAGCTCTGTTGCGCTATGCTGCAGCGCAGCCTGCTGAGACCACAGGGCGGGGACGGCCATCATCGCAATGAGGACCTGGACAATCGCAATTCGCAGCTTCATGGAATGCTCCTTCGAGGCCGACCTTCGTTCTCGGCGACGCAATGCGGCGCGTCTTCACACAACGAAATCCCAGGTAGTGGGTACCGGTACCGACTTCGCCTTTGCCGCGAGTCCCTACAACTATAACGCGCCAATACGGATCGATGCGGAGAAACAACTCTCCGGACCTTTTAGGCTGGTTTGGCTCGATGGAGCAGTATTTCTGGAATGAACGGTCTTACGATATAAAACGGATCGCGCGTTGGGCTGTCATGGGATAAATTTCAAATAAAAAATCGCCGCGAATACGAAGCGTCAAAAAACAGACGCCTCAATCGACGCAGGATACCGAATTCAAGCTCCGTGAAATCCAGCTATAACTTTGAACCACCTTGAAGTTCAGCTTCGTTTTGCGACACAGCCTGATCGAGAAGATGTTTCGCGTCGTTCAGCGTGATATCTCGTGGAATGGGCTGGAAATCCGACCGCACCTCATGATGATCCTTGCTCACGCTCTTGAACAGGATTACACGCCCGGAAACGTGAACGTCCACCAGGTCAGTCTTCCAGCGAGTTGCGCTTACCTGCTGGCGATGCAATTCGAACCGCCCTCCCTTGTCCACATAACCGAGCAATCCATACCCGAAATCGATGCGATCGATTACGGTACCGTGCATAGCGACAAAACGCTTCAATTTCTGATTGATCTCCATCGTCCCGGCCATTCCGTGGAAAATGCGCGCTTCGTATGAGGGCGGGTTGAAGTTGGGATTCGGGCGAAAGTGGAAGATGACTATATCGCCGGATTGGGAACCATCCGGTTCATATAAGAATGCGTCCGGCATCAGCTTCAGCAGTCTCTGCATTCGCTCTTCGTCCTGCTGATGGTCCTCCCGGTTTTTCGCGAGAGAACCTGGATTGTTCAGCAAGTGGTCCAGTCTGGCTTGCTCTTTACGGCTCTCCGCATCCGTGAGGGGCTTGCCATTTTGTTCCAGGATACGAAAGATCGGTCCGTCCTGAGTCTCAACCTGAAGCTTGGCAAAACTGGTCGGTCCAATTTTTTGATCAATGTCATAAGACCAGAAGCTATCTTGTTGCCGATCCTGTAACTCGTTGTAGGCCACGTCCTTAATGAGTTGCAGAACCGATGGCGATGTCGCCTGCGCATGGCATCCAGGAACAACCAACAGACTGCAAGCCGCAAGAAACACGATAGTCCGGATAAACCGCATCATGACTCCCTTCTGCCTTAGATGCTGTGATTTTGCGATGGATTTTTCCGAAACCGTGTGAAAATCCGGCAAGTTTCAAATCCTCTCCAGAGTTTGTGCCAAATCGGTAACCTTGCTTGCTACACTGGTGCCATGCTAGATGAGCTCACCTTCCGCAAGCATGCGGATGCCGCAATTGAATCTCTCAAGAAAAGCTTAATTGCCGCTGAAGAAGACGGCGACTTCGAAGCCGAAGAACAAAATGGTGTGCTCAACATTGTTTTTGACGAGCCACCCGCAAAATTCGTCATCACTCCCAACGCCCCTGTGCGCCAGATATGGATCTCCGCGCTATCCACGAGCTTTAAGCTTGACTGGTCGGATAGCGTGAATGATTTTATTTTGCCAAAAGACAGCACTCCCTTGAAACCTCTGGTCGCGCGCCTCATCAACGAACATCTCGGCACCGATTCCACTTCTCTGCATTAATTTGGCCGTCCGGATGGGAAAGACTCTTTCTGTTGCCATCATCGCTAAAAATGAGGAAATAAACTTGCAGCGTACGCTCCAGAGCGTTCGCTGGGCGGATGAAATCGTCGTTATCGATTCCGGCTCAACAGATAACACCGTCAATATCGCATCCAGCTTTGGCGCAAAGGTCATCCGCGCAGAATGGCACGGATTCGGAAAACAGAAGAACCTGGCCATAGAACATTGCACCAGTGAATGGGTGCTCTCGCTCGACGCCGACGAAGAAGTCGGCGTCGAACTCGCGCAGGAAATAAGGCTTCTGCTGGAAAAATTACCAGAGGTGGATGCGTATTTTGTGCCCCGGCGCAATCTGTTTCTCAACCGATGGATTCGACATGGAGGCTACTCTCCCGATCCCAAACTCCGTCTTTTTCGTCGAGGCGTGGCGCAGTTTGAGGAGCGATCTGTGCACGAGACCGTGAAATATTCCGGCCCGACGCGCCAGCTACACGGCAACCTGATCCACCATGCCTATCCCACGCTTGAAAGCTACATCGAGCACATGAATCGCTACAGCACGCTGGGAGCAGAGCAGGCGGTCGCAAAGAACAAGTCGATGCAAAGCCTTCCCGCATTCCTGTTAAATGTGCTGCTCAATCCCGTCGCGACCTTTTTCTATAACTACCTTCTCCGACTCGGTTTTCTGGACGGCCGCGAAGGTTTATTGCTGCATCTGTACCATTCAACGTACGTCAGTTGGAAATACGCAAAGGCATGGCAGGCGGAGCGAACTGGCAGAATTGCCAGCGGTACCTGATCTCTCCTATCCTGAAAAGTTTTCTCCACCGAGGGTGACTCGTGACAGATGCACCGCAACCAAACTCGCCTCCATCCGATGCGTCCGCAGAAAAGGAGCGCTGGCAGGAGCAAACCCTGTTTCCCGCCCTGCACAAAGCTCCGGAAAAACCGATCGGCGCGGCGACCGGCGTCAATCTTGATGCATCCGGAGAGGCTCGCTTCACCAGCATCTCCGGCACGCCAGTCCAGCGTCTATATACGGAAACCGACATTCCGAAAAACTGGGAAGCCGATCTCAACGTTCCCGGCGAGCCGCCCTATGTGCGCGGCATTCATCCTCATGGCTATCGCGGCAAGCTCTGGACGATGCGTCAGTTCTCCGGCTTTGCTTCACCCGAAGAGACGAATCTGCGCTACAAATACCTGCTGGCCAACGGCGGCAGCGGTCTCTCCGTCGCCTTCGATCTGCCCACGCTGAT
>JAATFH010000276.1 GCA_015655315.1 Terriglobales bacterium | reverse complement strand
TGATGGAAGCCCACCGTGTACCATGCAACGATATCCGTGTTTTCGATACTGCGGTTTTGCTTGACCCACGCCTGCAGTCCGTCGGTGTCCTTACTATTCGCGAGATATGTCCCGGCGGCGTAGAACTCCGACGGATCGTAAGGCGTAACCCATAGCTGATGCGAAGAAAAGCCCGCACGCCTCTGCGGCCACTCGTTATCCGGCAGAAGCGAAGCGGCTGTTTCTCCCGGCATGATCTCGAAGCTTGTCGGATAGCCGTACGGATCATGTACATCATGGTTCACAAAGCGCCACATCGCTGGATGGTGAAGGTCGATATCCTGCATCGCGCCGCCTTCCGTCTTAACCATTGTCGGCTGCATCGCCCAGATCACACGCCGCGGACTTGGATTGGTCTTTGGCAGCTGGTACTGCACTAGTTTGTCCGCCATGAAGGAGTTCTTCGTTCCATCTACATCGAGATCGAGCCGGAAGCTGAAAAAGTGATCGTGATCGACGCCATCCACACCCGGCGCAACCAGTTGTCCAAACTCAACCGTATTTCCCTTCTCATCTTTTGCCATAAGATCATCGGAGACAGGCCCATCGACGGTCTTCTCCTTGACTGGCTTCACTTCGAGAACTCCAGTTGCCCCGACAGCGACATTGATTGTGCCCGTCTGCTCGAAGCGCCAATCGAGCAAGTAGTCATAGTTCCCCACGACTGCAACAGTACGCAGAACCAGTTCGCGCGAGGGTCTTCCGAAAACGCCTGGATCATCCCCGTGACGCCATGCGGGATCACCGTTCGTGCGCTCGAAAAGACAAGCCATCTGCGGACGGTGCACCGGATGTCCGCTGGTGGTGTAGAACGTGGCGCTAAAGAAAGTCGCATACGATGGACAATCAACTCCAGCGAGCAAAGGCTTGATCGTGCCAATGCCGTCATAGGTGAAGTATTCGCCCGCATCGATAAACACGTGCGAGTTCCATGTCTCCTCCGGGTCCTGATAAGGAACATACAGCTCCGAGAGCGAGCCTTCGTACATCACCGACCGGAGCTTACCGCCATCGTTGATGGAGGCAAGATTAATGACCGCTCCGATGCGCGGGTCCAGGCGGAAGCGGAAGCGCCAGTTCTGCCAGCTCACTTCCCCATCCTTGATCGTAAAGCTCGGCCCGTTGGGCTGCGAAACTACGATAGGTTGCGTACCGGGCGGCACAGGACCGCCATCGGCGTCATAGTCATTCGAGGGAGCCGGCATAGGTACTGCGCCGTAGTCGTTGAGGCGAAGAATTTTCTTCGCATTCATGTCCACGGTAAAGAAGATGCCGCCGACTTCGCGGTCCCACATGCCTGTAGCGCCTTCGGCATCCGTGCAGCCGCCCCACCCAAGACGCTTGCCGTCCGCCTGTTCAGGCAGATCCACAAAGCCCGCTGGAACAACGTAACAATTCACCACTTTCAGGTCGGTCATGCCGCGCTTCCTGAGCGCTTCCACGAGACGCGGATCGTGCTTGATGGAATCTTCCACCGCGTGACGCTCTTCGTCAGTGAAGGGCGCCTGCGCATCTTTTAATTCAGTGAAACTTTCAAGCTTCTGTCCCGTAATGTCGACGAGCACGGCATAAGAGTGGCCCTTGTCGAAGAGCACAATGTCGGCCTTGCGTGAGATAGGATCGCCCGGCTTCCAGGCGAGAACCTCCTGCTTCGGTGGTTCATGAAAGAGAACGCTGGCAAACGTCGTCGATTCCTGCACATGGCCCGCAGCCCGAAGCACTCTGTATGCGGTCCAATACTCATCCGGCGTGAGCGCGTCGAGAGGATGATGCACACTTGGAGGAAGCGCAAAACCTGCTGCAACACTGCAAAGACAAAAAAGAAGAGAAATGGATAGACGACGGCCCACGAAAGATGACCTCCCAAAAGAATGGAATGCGGTGCATATCGCTGTGCGTACATCATAGCCCCGCCTTATGCCGCTGGAGATGGGGAGAAACTTTGCCTCAGGCAGCCAGAATCCTGGCAGTATGAGAAATAGTGAACAGGACAAATTGAATTGTTTCAGTTATCGAAGAGGCAGCCAGCGGGCGTCAATATACTTCCACCGAAAGCGATCAAAATTTCTGCGCGCGATTAACCATGCTTATACTGTCCATCGCGACCGTTGCACTCATGATGAACGCTATGGATGCGTGCGGTAAGCCAGAATGCGGAATGGTCCAGCACTCCCGTTCACGCTGTTCGCTTCGATGAGAACTTCAAAGTGAGGGAGAGTGCCGTCGGGTTTCCGGAGTTTGCCCAGGAATTGGATCAGCGCTGCGTCGTCGAAGAGGAAGTCGCTGATCGCCTCGGTTCCCGCCATCGAATTTCCTTCGATAATCAGGGCATTGCCATCTCCATCCAGATTGGGCAGAAAAGCCAAAACCCCCAGCACTCGCTGCTTCGGATCGGATTCCGACGCCGAAAATTGAGCTGCTTCTCCGACCAGAGGATGACGGTTCATGAAGCTGTATGTATGGTTCACGCCATCATTCGAGCCAATAAAATTCATTCCCGGCTCATAGATTTCAAGCCATGGATTCGCTCCGCGAGCCCCGGAGAGGATGACGTTGCCCTGTTTCAGCTCATCCATCTGCATGTCTCGCGCGTACTTCACGGCAAGCTTGTCCGACCCTGCGAAAGGCAGCTGTTGAAGATGGCGAAAAATATTCAGGTCCACAAATGAGGTGTAGCGGCGGTTCGCCATATTGAGCACTTCGCTCACCCTTTCCGGCGAGAGACCTTGCGTTTCCCGGCTGAAATCGCGGCTGAGATACTCCGCAAGTGTCGTGTCCTTCCGTGTCATCCTGTGCAGTAGTACCAGACCGCTGTCCGCCGCGACTAAGGTCGTGTTTCGATGCGGTTGAAAAAGCCGGCTCCAGAGCGGATGCGCAGGCACCAGCGCTTCAGTAGACTTCCGGCTCGCATGATGCAACACACCCAGCAATGTAGCGAGAAGCACAAGGACAGCTGCGCCGAGTATCCAGCACAGCAACACAAGCGGGTTCGATGGCTTCTCCACAGCAGGAGTGATTTGCTCGGTATGAGATGGCACTACGGTCGATGCCGGTGCGGGAAGCGGGTTCTTTCTCGGTAGAACCGGCGCGAGGCGCTCGAAGCGCACGAGATACTCACCCTTCGGAACGACGACCCGCAGCGCCGACGTCTCCTGATTTTCCGCAGCATATTGATCGAGTTTCTGCCGCAGACGAACCATATGCGAGCGGACAATCGTATCCACTCCGGGATCGAAGTCAGCGGAGCGCTCAAAGACCATGATGGCGATGTTGTGTTCGGTGAGCACGTCGGCGCGGTCGAGCAGGGTTTGTTCCGCGAGATAGAGCAGCAGTCGAGACAGACGCGGAGACCTGCGGAAATACGGCGACTCGACCACACGCTGGGTTATTATCCAGCGCTCGTCTTCAGCCAGATCCAACGCAGTTTCGGGGGACAGTTGGTTCATCAGCATAGCGAAGGATGTATTGATTATCTCCTGCCACGGTTAAAGTTTGATAAACCGATCTTCCGTATCCGGCGACCAACCCTAATTGAATCAATTACATATTCGTCTATGAAACATTGTGACGTCACATTGTGACGCGCTTCTGAGACTACCGGGGTCACTCGGTATTACCTAACTTTGGCCTTGTTGGATTCCGTTTCAGCGGCTTGCTGTCACGGAATTGTTGCAACCAGGAGGGTCAAGTTGATTCGCAAATTTTATTTCTGTCTATTGCTCCTTTTAGCGTCTCCCACGGCTTTGTTTGGCCAGGCAAATGCTGTTGACGCAGCGGTACATGGTTATGTTTCCGACACGGCCAAGCGGGCGGTTGTCGGCGCCCACACCACTCTGACCAATATCGCCACTGGCATCTCGCAGGATGCGATCACCGACACCAACGGCTACTATCGCTTTCCGCTGGTACCCGTAGGCACCTACAAGCTGATCACAGCAGCAGATGGCTTTCAGAAAAATACGCAGGAGGGCATCGTGCTGAACGTAGGCCAGGAGGCCCGGCTGGACGTTTCTCTGACGATAGGAAGCGCTGAGCAAACGGTTGAGGTTCAGGCCGGCGCCGATATCCTCGACACCGGAGCATCGACCGTAGGAGCAGTTCTCGACCGGCACGAGATCGAGAACCTGCCGATCGCCTCAAGAAATGTCTACAACTATCTGCTGCTCGCGCCCGGCGTCATCGGCATCCCGACCAGCACCTTCTCGACGACGCAGTTCACCTTCGGCGGAACAGAGCGCTCGCAGTGGAACCTGGACGGTCTCGACGACACGCAGCACGGCGGCAACCGCCAGATCCGCCTCATTATTGTGACGCCCGAGGCTGTGGCGCAGACTCAGACACTTTCGAATGGCTACTCGGCGGAGTTCGGCCGTGCAGCCGGTGGCCAGATCAATGTGGTGATGAAGTCCGGCACCAATCAGTTTCACGGATCGGCACTCGGGCAGTGGCGTCCCAGCGACCTGCAGGCGATTCCCACGCTTTCGACCGCGCAGCCCGACCGCAGCTGGCACGACGAAGCCTTTACGCTCGGCGGTCCGATCAAGAAGGACCGGCTCTTCTTCTTCGGACAGTTCGAAAACAATCCATATACATTGCCGAATGCCATCACGATCACTCCCGGCAATGCCGCCGCCCTCGGTCTGCCCAACAATGAGATCGGCACCGCTCCCTTCGGTGAAACGTACCGCACCATCGTCGGCAAGGTGGATTACACCCTGAATGCGAAAAACAGCGGCTACGTCCGCTTCGCGCGCTTTACCAACCATCAGCCTAACAACGACAGCGGGCTCGGTATCGTTGACCGCGGCTCCCGGTACCTCGACCACCAGAATGGTGGCGGCGTCCAGCTCGCCACCATTCTCTCGAACAACCTGCTCAACGAGCTGCGCTTTGGTGTCATTCAACGCGATACGGGGAACTTCCCGGTAGTCAACAGCTCGCCTGCCGGAAGCGTCCTGATCAACATCAGCAGTGTCGCGAATATCGGCTTCAGTCCGCTTACCACCACCACGACCACAGAGCGCAGCACTGCGATTGTCGACAACCTGTCCTGGACACGCGGACGTAATACCTGGAAATTCGGCGGAGAGTACGACCACGAGCTTTTTGCCAACCTGTCAGGAACAGCGCCGACCTTCAGCTTCAGCGGCCTTGCCGCACAGAACGGGCGTCCTGCGGTCAGTTCGCTGAATCAGTACCTCAATACGGTTGCCGGAGATATCGACCCCGCCACCGGCCAACCCTATACCTATACCTACCTCACCAGCTCTAGCGGCGATCCAACGATCCGCATTGCCTTCAACTTCCTGAACCTCTTCGCGCAGGACGAAATCCGCGTCACTCCGAATCTGAGCATCAACGCGGGTGCCCGCTACGAAGTGATCTTCTTCCCCACTTTCGACAACCTCGCGCCCTATCCGCTATCGCGCAGCGTGCCGAATGACTACAGCGACATCGCGCCGCGTCTCGGACTCACATGGTCACCGGGCGGCAGCCGCAAGACCGTCGTGCATGCGGCCTACGGCATGTACTATGACGTTCCCGGCCTGGGAACTTTCTATAACGCCGCGCAGGTCAATGGCCGCCGGCTTCTCAGTTATCAGGTAGCCGGCACCGCGCCGGGCGCGCCCGTCTTCCCCAACGTTCCGCAATTCAATGGGGGAGCCTTCCAGGTCCCTCCCAGCATTACTGCCTTCGATCCCAATTTTCACAACGCCTATCAGCACCAAGCCAACCTGCAAATTCAGCGTGAACTGGGCGATAACTTCCAGCTCACGGTCGGCTATC
>JAATFH010000287.1 GCA_015655315.1 Terriglobales bacterium | reverse complement strand
GCTCCGCTCCGACTACGCTGCTTTCATCGACAAGCGCGAGCTCACCTCCCTCAGATTCAGCAAAATTGGCACTGCCTTGGGCGCCCGCACCCTTCAGGCCGACCCGCAGCTCTACGACGCGCATTTTGCTGGCGGCATCGAGAACTACATGCTCGGGCTCAAGCCCGCTCCCATCCGCTTCTTCGCGCGCATGACCGGCGCATCCACCGACAAGGCCAAAGGCATCAGCGAAGTCACCATCACCGCACAGCACGGCCACTACCTCGCCCCCTTCGCCCGCCTGATGCTCGCCGTAGCCCAGCTCCGCGACGGCAACAAAGAAGGGGCCAAAAGCCTCCTCGCAGGGCTCGCGCAGGAGTTCCCTCGCAACACGCTCTACCAGCGCCAGCTCAGCCGCATCCACTGAGACCCAGACACAAAAACGCCCTACCCACCCGAATCAACGGGCAGAGTAGAGCGTCTTGATTCAATCGAAGCTAAAAACTAAGCGGCAGTCTCTTCCACCGCATCGCCCTTGACCGTCACCTTGACGTGGCTGGTCACATCGCGATGCAGCTTCACCGGCACGTGGTACTCGCCGAGCTGTTTCAGCGGCTCTTCGAGCGAGATCTTGCGGCGGTCGATGGTGTAGCCCTGAAGCTCCAGCGCGTGCGCGATGTCGCCCGAGGTGACGGAGCCGAAGAGGTGCTCGTTCTCGCCGACCTTGCGCTCGAAGGTCAGCTCGACCTTGTCCAGCAGGTTCGAGAGATCCTGCGCCTCGATCTTCTCCTTGGCCAGCTTGCGGATCGCCGAGCCCTTCATCTGCTCGATGACCGCCTTGTTGGCCGGGGTGGCTTCAATCGCGAGCTTGCGCGGCAGCAGGTAGTTGCGGCCGTAGCCGTCAGCGACCTTCACCACGTCGCCGCGGTGGCCCAGGTTGTTTACGTCTTCTTTCAGAATGACTTCCATTGCCAATCTCCAAAATGTTGCGTGGCATGCCGGAGGCACTTGCTCCTTCCGGCATCCCTGAAAAGCAGATCCTTCGACTACGCGCTGCGCGCTTCGCTCAGGATGACAGCACTGGGACGCGATGCCCCTCCAGCGCTTGCGAGTTAGTAGCGAGCGGCGAAGGGCAGCAGGGCGATGTTGCGAGCCTGCTTGATCGCGCGCGTCAGGCGGCGCTGGTGCGTTGTGCACACGCCGGTCAGGCGGCGGGGAACGATCTTGCCGCGCTCGGCCACAAAGCCCTGCAGCAGACGCACGTCGCGGTACGGGATCGCGTCGATCTTTTCCGTGCAGAACTTGCAGACCTTCTTGCGGCGGAAGAATTTGCGGCCGCCAGGACCGCCGGGGCCGCCTGTGCGGGGACCGCGGGGGCCACCGGGGCCTCCGCCTGAGGGAGCTGCGCCTTCGGGCGCTCTCGGTGTTGTTGTTTCGTCAGCCATTTCTTTTTCCTTCTCCGTCAGCGGGTCGCCGGCGGCGTAAATCTTTAATTCAAAAATCTGTTATGCGCTTGCCGGGGCTGCTTCCGCAGTCGCTGGGGGCGCTATGGGCGCTTCCGGCGCTTCTACGACCGGGGCAGGCACGGGCTGCGCGCTGAGCTTCTTGCGCGTGGCGCGGATAGCCTTGATCTTGTCGATGCGCTTCTGCTCTTCATCCATGCGCACGGTGATGAACTTGATCACGGGCTCGGAGACGCGCAGACGGCGTTCGAGCTCGGCCACCAGCTTGCCGTCGGCGTCGATGGTCAGCAGGATGTAATTGCCTTCGCTGAACTTGCGCACGAGGTAGGCCAGCTTGCGGCGTCCCAGCTTTTCGGTGGAACGGATGGTTCCGCCGCCGTTGGTGACGGTGGCTTCAAAACCGGCGATCAGCTTGTCCACATCTTCGTCCAGCGTGTCCGGACGAACGATAAACATCACTTCGTAAAAACGTTGCATTCGTTTCTCTCTTCTCTCGCATCGCGGATGCTATTTGCAACCGTGAGCGTTACGGATTTCCTCAGGGGCTAAAGCCCCGTTGTCCCTGTGGCCTGCGGCACGGCTAAAGCCGTACCCCTTCAAAACTTCTACTGCCAGCCACCTTTTTACTCCGCCGGGCCGTTTTGCTCACGGCGGTTAAATTCGTTCATCGCAGCCTTGACGCCCTGCGACACAACCATCTCTACTGCCCTGGCCGCCTTATCGAGAACGGGATCAAGCTCGGCCAGATCTGCCTTGCGCATGGGCGTCAGCAGATAATCTTTTCCGCGCCGTCCACTCAACTCGCCCGGCTGCGGCCCTACGCCGATCCGGATGCGCGCCCACTCTTCCGACTGCAACGCGCCGTTGATCGACTTTGCTCCGTTATGACCAGCGGAGCTGCCGCCTGTTCTTACCCGGAGCGTGCCCAGCGGCAGGGCCAGCTCGTCGTACAAAACTACAAGGTCGCGTTCCGGATCGGCCTCGAACTCATGCACCAGAGCCTGCACCGAAATGCCGCTGAGGTTCATGTACGTCTCGGGCTTAGCCAGAACCACTTCGCGGCCAGCCATGCGAACCGTTGCCGTTACTGCCCGGCAGCGGCGATTCACGACCTGCACGCCGTAATCGTCGGCGATGCGGTCGATCGCCAGAAAACCCGCATTGTGCGGCGTGAACTGATATTCGATTCCGGGATTCCCGAGACCGACGACCAGGAACACGCCGCGATTCTTAACCTCGTCCGCCAAGCTTTACTTCTTGGCCGGGGCAGCCTCGGCCGTCTCCTGCTTGCCCTTCTTGACGACTTCGGGCTCAGCCGGAGTCGCAGCCGCAACAGCCACAGCATCCGGGGTTGCCACCACTTCTTCCCTGATCGAGACCACGTGCGCGACGGTGCTGTTTTCGTCTGTCAAAAATTTCAGCTTGCCCGCATGCGGCAGATCGGAGACACGCAGCACAGCGCCAAAGGTAAGCTCCGACACGTCCACATCAATGTGGCTGGGGATATCGCCCGGCAGGCACTCGATTTCGACTTCGCGCAGAACCTGATCGAGGATGCCGCCCTGCGTCTTGACGCCGACAGGCACGCCAACGAGCTGGATCGGCACTTCGACGCGGATCGCCTTGTCGAGGGCGATGCGCTTGAGATCGATGTGCAGCAGCGAGCCTTTGATCGGCTCATATTGCCAGTCGACGATCATGGCCTTCGCCTTGGCGTCGCCAACTTCGAGATCGAAGATCGAGTTGTGGCCTGCATCGGAATGCAGGATGCGCAGAATCTGTTTGGGATCAACTTCGACGGCGACGGAAGGCTCATTCGCGCCGTAAACAACGGCGGGGATCCTGCCCTTGACGCGCACGCGGCGCGCCGCGTTCTTGTTGAATTTACCTTCGCGGGGTGTTGCTGCTACCACTTCCTGAGTAATCATTCTGTCCTTTTCCTTCGGGCACGGAATCGGCTCCGCTCCCTTTGCCTGGCGACCAAGCTGGCTCAATCGCGAACTAATGAAACAGACGCGGTCAGTTGAACAACGTGCTGACGCTCGTCTCCATGTGGATGCTTTCGATGGCGGGTCCCAGGAGCCCGGCAATCGACCGCACCTTAATCTTTGGCAGCTTCTGCGCCTCTTCGCTCAGAGGAATGGAGTCGGTGACGATCAGCTCCTCCAGCCTCGATTTGGCGATACGCTCTACTGCCGGCCCCGACAGCACCGCGTGCGATGCTCCGGCGTATACCTTTGCCGCGCCCTTTTCAAGCAGCGCGTCGACTGTCTTCACCAGCGTGCCGCCCGTGTCGATGATGTCGTCGATGATCAGGCACGTACTTCCCCTCACATCGCCGATCACGTGCATCACTTCCGTCACGTTGATGTCCGTCCGGCGCTTGTCGACAATCGCCAGCGGCACTCCCATCTTCGTTGCAAAGAAGCGCGCACGTTCCACGCCTCCAGCATCCGGTGAAACCACGACCAGGTTCGGGAGGTTCAACTCCTTGAAGTAGCTCACCATCACCGGGCTTGCGAACAAGTGGTCCACCGGGATGTTGAAGAACCCCTGAATCTGGGCCGCGTGCAAATCCATAAACAACGCGCGATTGGCGCCCGCGGTGGTCAGCAAATCAGCGACCAGCTTGGACGAAATCGCAACGCGCGGACGGTCTTTTCTGTCCTGCCGCGCATAGCCGTAATACGGGACGACGACGGTGATTCTGCCAGCCGATGCGCGCTTCAGCGCGTCAATCATGATGAGCAGCTCCACCAGGTGCTGGTCGACCGGATTGCAGGTCGGCTGCACGATGAAAACGTCGATACCGCGAACGTTTTCGAGCAGCTGGAAGTAAATCTCACCATCGGCGAAGCGCTGCGTCTTGGTTTCCCCCAGCGGCACGCCGATGTACTTGCAAATCTCTTCCGCCAGCTTGCGATTTGCCGTTCCGGAGAAAATCTTGAAGCGCCGGTCCTCGGCTAATCTCTGCTGCCGTTTGCGCTCGGGCGCAGGCTTTACGCGTCCGTCGGTTGCTGCTTCTGGCGTCAATACTTCCGTCGCTACTTCCGTCTTCACAAGAAACCCCCAAGCTGGTTTGCGTTGGTTGTCACTCATGCTGGCCGAACTGCATGGCCAGCGGCTTCAGTTGTCGTCACCGCGTCGTCACAAGACGTTAACCATGAACGGCGCGGCGTAAAACCTGGCTGGGCGACTAGGATTCGAACCTAGACAAAGTGCTCCAAAGGCACTTGACCTACCATTAGTCGATCGCCCAATAACTACTGCTGCTTCGTGGACCCTCGATCATCGTCCGCCAATATGCCCCACGCGGCAAGGTTTTTGTCCGCAGAGAAGCAATACCCTTGGCCGATAAACGCTCTTCG
>JAATFH010000149.1 GCA_015655315.1 Terriglobales bacterium | reverse complement strand
AGTCTGACGCCATCCGTGGCAAGGCACTCCACACCGGCACTTCGAGTCGGATTGATTTCAGGATGAGCGTTCACGCATTCTCCCTGGCTGTCTCGCTTTTCTCCAACGCAGACTCTGCGTCGAGCCATACTGCTAGCGTACTAAACTCAGGGTAGCGGGGACAGTAATTGTCGGATTTGTTCGTCTTGGCAGCTAATGAAGAATTGCCTTCTACAATTAATCAGGCCTTCCGCTCGCACGCAACAGTGGTGAAAGCCACAGGTGCCCTTTTTTCAATACAAGTGAAAACAACCTTCCCGCGATGCGGTTAGAAGCTAACCATGGGGTTGACGTCTAAAGCAAATGGATTGCGCACGGCTCCGCCCAACGGCGATGCCTTCGGGCTCTAGGCAAATTCTGTTTGAGGGATAATGTGCGGCAGGTTTGGCGCAAAAAGCACTCCCGGCCTCAGAGGGAAAGACCCTTGAGGGTGGATGCTCAAACTGTACAGGGGATGTTTCAAGCTTCATAGCCATGCGGACCAGTTCCGCAAATGACTTTGCCTCCATTTTCTTCATGATCCTTCCACGATGGACTTGAAATGTGTTTTCGGTGATTCCCAGTTCTGCCGCAGCCTGTTTATTCAGATAGCCTTCGACAACGTACTTGAACACCTCTGCCTCACGGGGTGTAAGAGATGTCCAACGTTTTATCAGTAAACCCTCTATAATCCGGTCCGACCTCCGCTTGCTATCTTCCAGAAAAGCCGCTTTAATCACCGCAAAAAGTTGATCTAGATTCACAGGTTTGGACAGGAATTCCAGCGCACCGTTCCTCATTGCTCTTACGATAGAGGGGATGTCACCAAATTCAGTAGTAAAAACCACCGGTGGTGCTTCGTTCTCCGCGAGTGTGCGCTGCAATTCTGGTCCTTGCGCGCCTGGAAGATGAAGATCGAGGATAAGACATGCGGTCTTATCTGGCCGTTGGAATTCGATATAACGGGTGAGCGAAGCGAAGGTGCGAACACTCAATCCATTCTCAACCAGAGCCTTGGAAAGATCTCTGCGGACTTTGAGATCGTCATCCACGATATATACAGTCGCATCTGAGAAGTCCATCTTGATCTCACGGATTGGTGGGACCGTCATGTTATGGGTTCGGAGATCGTTGTCGGCCACTTGGCCACCTCGAAGGAATTACGACATTACAGAGGGTATCGATTTTCCTGCAGCGGCGGGTATTCCTTGGTGTAGGTTCGTAATACCTCTTTCGCAGTAGGCAGACTCTGAAATAAAAACGATTACAAACCCGACGAAATAATCATGGCCACGCTTAGATCACAGGATCCTGGGCGTCCTGGTCAAAGATTTTTGCTGAACAATGCTTGGCAAGTTTCAAGCAAGCGCGATTTCGATTGGCAGAGAGGCGATCATTGGTTCACCGATGAATTTGGATGTGTTTGTACTTCATGGAAGAAAATGGTTTTGTCTCCCAGTACATCGAAGTCACGGTTACAGGCTTTAAGCAAGCAAGTAAGGAGCGATTTCAGAGAGTGGACTTTGATCGGCAATTTCATCTCCATAGGACGAGTCGTATATGTCAGCTATAAGCAGCGCCGCCTCGACAGCAACATTTGCTCATATGCAGTAGCAAAGGGGGGATAGTCGACGCTTTTTTGCTACTGTGGTTGCTCCTTCTTCTTTCTATTTGACTCAGCAAAGCGAGAGACAGCCGTTTGTACAACATGTAATGGAAAGATGGAATAGACCAACGATACATATTCCCTTATCGTCCGAGTAAGTCGTCGCGAAACGGGAGAATGCCCACACACATTGTCCCGTACGCATAGACGTATCACCGAAGAGGACGTGATGGAGAGCAGGATGAACGGGTCATCCATGTCAACCTACGACAATGATGGTTCGATCCGTAGGAAATTCTTGATAGGTGCGGGCATGACAGGCGTTACGGCAGCCACCTCATTCATGTCTCACGCGGAAAAAACAGAAACTGTCTCAGAAAGATCAGAGGAATCGTCGGACGCAGATTCCGTCTCGATAAAACTCCGAATCAACGGCAGTACCAGGGATCTCGAAATCGATGCAAGAGCGAGTCTGCTTGACACTCTTCGAGAAAGCGCTCATCTCACTGGGACGAAGAAGGGTTGCGATCACGGACAATGCGGAGCATGCACCGTTCACGTAAATGGGAGGCGGATCAATTCGTGCCTCACACTTGCCATCATGCATGAGGACGATGAGATCACAACGATTGAAGGGCTTGGAGTCCCCGACAACCTGCACCCGATGCAGGCCGCCTTCCTTCACAGTGATGGGTATCAGTGCGGTTACTGCACATCCGGTCAGATCATGTCGGCGGTCGCACTCATGCGTGAACCTTGTGGTCCTCTCGACGAGGACGTGAAAGAGCTGATGAGTGGCAATATCTGTCGATGCGGTGCGTATATGAATATAGTCGCAGCCATTCAGCACGTTCGGCGCGGGAACTAGGAAGCCATGCGCTCCTTTGCGTTCACACGAGCGAAGAGTCTGGCCAAAGCGATCGAAAGTGGAGCGCAATCAAAGACTGCGCAGCAGGGAGCGGATGTCCGGTTCATCGCCGGTGGGACAACTCTTCTAGATCTGATGAAGTTGAATGTCGAAGTTCCTAGCCGAATTGTGGACATTAACAGGATCGGGTTCGATCAGATAGAGAAGGATCAGGACGGCAAACTCCGCATTGGAGCGATGGTTCGGAACGCGGACCTTGCACACCATCCGCTGGTCAGAGCTGAGTACACGGCCTTGTCTGAAGCGATTCTTTCCGGAGCCTCGGCTCAGCTCCGCAACATGGCGACAACCGGAGGAAATCTCT
>JAATFH010000417.1 GCA_015655315.1 Terriglobales bacterium | reverse complement strand
TGATCGATGTTGGGAGCAACAACCACGTTCGGCGTCACAGCTTCGTCCTGAATCTTCTTGCCGGAGGGTGACTGATACTTTGCGATAGAGAGAATCAAGGCAGAGCCGTCAGGCATTTCGATGGTCTTCTGTACGGTGCCTTCGCCGAAAGTACGGTCGCCAACAACGTCGCCGCGTTTGTTGTCGAGAATGGCTGCGGCAACCAACTCGCCGGGACCCGATGTTCCATGATTCACGAGAACTGCCAGCGGGGCAGAAGTGATGAACTTACCCGATTCTGCCGTGAAGGTCTGCTTCGGTACTTTCTGGCCTTCGAGGGATGCAATGGTGCCGGTCTGCAGGAAAGCATTCGCCAGCCGTACCGCCTGTGCCTCATCGCCATCGGCTACATCGCGCAGATCGAGCAGCACCTTCTTGTTGCCGCTCTTCTGCATGGCATGCAGGCGGGTTTCAATATCATCCACGCGAGTCTTGGTAAGAACGATCGGCTTGAGGTAGAGAATGCTCGAATTTTCGTATTCCTGCTCGCCCATTGTCGGAGCGACAATGGCTGTCCGCGTGAGCGTAATCTTGTCCGGCTCTGATTTGCCGCGATTCGGGCGAACCAGTGAGAATGTGACCTCGGTTCCAGGCTTTCCTTCGAGCAGCAGCCGGATCATCGCCAGCGACATCTCCCGAGTCGATTGTCCACCAATGGATTCGATGATGTCTCCATCCTGAATCTGTTCGCGCTCCGCAGGGCTCCCGGGCATGATGGACACCACAGTTGCATATCCGAATCGCTTCGAGACATTCAGTCCGACCTGCGCTGTGCCCTCATTTGTATGAGTCTTGTAAGCCGTATACTCGGCCGGAGTCAGATAGCTGGAGTCCGAATCGAGCGATTCGAGCAAGCCATGGAGAGCCCCGTTGGTTACGTTGGCGATGCTGGGCTCGACCACATAATCGCTCTGAATCTTGTGAAGAACTTCTTCATAGACACCCACCTGACGGTAGGCTCCGTCACTCTGTGTTCCGGCGCGCACGCCGCTCAGGCCGAATCCGCCCAGGAAGACGACAACGACCAAAAGTACAGAAATTGCAAGGATAGCGCGCTTAAAACCCTTAGACATGGCAAGACTCAGGCAGCCGGGAGCTGTTAGAAAAATCATACTCCAGTGGAGAGGATTCTGCGTCCGGAATCTCCGGTGGCGGCGGGTAGAATCGAACTACCGACCTACGGGTTCTGAATCCGTCGCTCTAACAACCATTCCCATCGATTGATCGGCGGGCATTTCACATCACCATGGACTGGCGGCAACGAGAGTCTTTTCCTCGGTTGCCTCTGCCTCTTTTTGCTCATCCTCAGAAGGTTCTCTGCACATCAAGAGCAAGATCACGTAGAGGGACATATTCTCAATTGGCAGAGAGAACATGCCAAGAAGAGGGATCGATGACCATATTGCGGCAGTTGCTATGCTCAGCGGAGACCGGGTTCTGCGCGCCCTTGAAAGCAAGTAAATCCAGATCAGCGCGAAGTAGATGAAGAATAGGAAGAAGCCAATCACACCAACGTGGATGATGAATTGTAGAAACACATTGTCAATCCCCATTGTGACGACGCCTTCCCCAGGCTTGAGGCTTTGAACGAGACCAAGACCAGTTAAGATGCTCCACGTTGTACCGCTCGTGATCATCGATAGATACCATCTCCACGCCAGCAGTCGGGTAATAAAGCTCGTAGCGTCTCCTGCGCCTGCACTGTGGGACAGAGGGCCATTCAGGTTATAAAGAACAACTCCTATGGCCAAAACGAGTGGGACTACCGGTAGGATTTTATCGAGGACACTGCCCTTGCTTTTCTTGAAGTAAATCGTAGCGAATACAATCCATGCGAAACCAAGCCATCCAGCGCGGAGCACTGTTGTGAATGCCACGGCAACGCAAAAGCCAAACATCAAAATCAGTGGGATCGATTTGTAAATGTTTCGAAAACGTACTATGCAGATCGAAGCAATGATGGCTGAGAAATTGCAGAGCAACCCCGGATAAGTAAATAGGCTGAAAGCGCGAACATGGCCGCCGATCCCGTTGTCTCCGATTCGAAAGCTTCCATCGTCGCTAGTAGTAGGAAGAATCGGCGTGTTCGTGATGTATTGGGTAAGAGCTAAAAGGCCGATCGGGATGGCGACCCAAAAAAGGAACCGCTCGGTTGTACGCTCTGGGATTCCAATATCTGCTTTGAGCGCAAGCGGAATCATCAGAATTACCGGATAGTACAACCAATAACCTGCAATGACGCCGGACAGTTCGATATTGCGAATAAACGTAAAATTCAGAGCGTCTATGCACAGATACACGGCAAGTAGAACCCAAGACAGTTGCAAGACATGGGGAAGCCTGAAACGGGAGTCAGCCGAGTAAGCCAAAACCAACGCAAAAAGGAGCAATCTGGCAACTCCAACAGGAACGGCTGCGTGGCCGATGGTCACCATTTGCGCCTGCAGTAGACATGCATCGATGATGAGCACACATGCAAGAATGAGGCACGCAATGCGCCCTACATTTTTGGGGGAGATAGATGAGTCTAGCCAGTCAGAGATAATCATTCACCCTTCGTAAAGCTCCCTTTCATTAAGCGGACAACAGTTGCACGTGTGGTCTCATGTGCCGTTCCAGTGGGATATTCAAAATGTCTCTGTGTCTTTATGGTACTTGATGCCGAAAATCAGGAAAAATCGCTTGAACCCGAGGTTCTTGACCAGTGTGAAGGGGCCAGCCGTGACCGCTACCCAGCAGAGCGGAAATGGTGTGAATCCGGCCTGGTTTACTCGCTTCGGGAGTGGCTAGAATGCTCTGCTTGGCGCAGCAGACTAGGCGTCGATCTTTAAATCCGTCAGCGGGTTCAAAGGGATGGCGCACTACATGAGGGATTGCCTCTACGCGGGCGGCGATTGACACGTCTTTTCGATTCCTTTTGGATAAGGGCGCTGAGCGGACGCATTCGGCAGTATGAACCGTAGGGTTACCTCACGACAGGGAGGGAAGTTTCCCTGCGGTCACTGTGCCTGCAAACCCACCTGTTAGGGTGAGTGGCCTTTGGTTTACTGCCAATTGTGTTTTTAGGGGTGTTGGTGGCGGCGGGTAGAATCGAACTACCGACCTACGGGTTATGAGTCCGTCGCTCTAACCATCTGAGCTACGCCGCCAGTTTTTCAGGGGAAACCGCTGAAAAGCAACTCCTTCCATGATACGAACGATGTCGTGGCTGGTCAAACGCAGACGCACTGTCCATGAAGTATCTTCCGAATATTTTATGGCATTGCTATACACCGTATAGCCAGTTGGTATACAGTGTATAGCAATGAAGGAAGCAACCACCTCGGAGCGCATTGCGGACGAAGCGCTCAAAATTCTGGAAAAAGAGGGCGAGAACGCCGTGAGCATGCGGCGAGTCGCCCAGGCTGTCGGCATTACGCCGATGGCCATTTATCACCATTTCCCGAACAGGGAAGCGTTGCTCAACTTCGTCGTCGACCGTGAGTTCGAAAAGTTCCTGGGGTACATGCAGGCGCGTCCCCTGCGCGGATCGGTGGAAGCACGCCTGACCGGATGCATGGACTCCTATATCGATTACGCCTTTGACCGTCCCCGCATCTTCGACTACGTTTTCGCTCAACCTCGTCCCAATGCACGCCGCTATCCGGATGATTTTCGCGCGCGGCGCTCGCCCACGCTCAATCCGGTTGCCGATCTCGTGGCGCAGGCCATGGAGTCGGGTTATCTGAAGCGCGATGACGCCTGGGAGATTGCCCTCGAATTGTGGGCGCATGCTCACGGCTACGTCACACTCTACCGCGGGGGCCGCTTTCATCTTTCAGAAGCGGAGTTTCGCGCTCTCGTTCGCCGTTCGCTCAGGAGATTGCTCCATGGCCTCAAAGCCCTCTAACCTACTGGTAATCGCCGCCTGCCTCGTGGCTTCGTCCGTAATGCTCTTCGGCGGAGCCGGATTACATCCGTTCTGGATTCTCACCTGGTTTGCGGCCATTCCGATTCTCTGGCTAGCGCCTCGCGTTTCGCGAAAAACAGCCTTTGCCATTGCCTTTTTTTCCTTTGCAATCGGTGGACTGAACGAATGGCCGATGGTAAAGGTCGTCATACCTGTTGGAGTCTATCTCCTGAGCCTTGTCGCACCCGCTTGTGTCTTTGGCCTTGTGACCCTGCTGTTTCGATCGAGAATTCGTCGCGGTGCTTTATGGCAGGCAATCCTGATCGTACCTGTCGCCTGGGTTACGTATGAATTCCTCGTCGCAGCTTCTTCTCCGCACAGCACAGCTGAAAACTTCGCCTACTCGCAGATGAATTTTCTCCCGATCCTGCAGATCGCCTCCATTACCGGCATCTGGGGTATCAGCTTCTGGGTAGGCCTGGTTGCTTCTACAAGCGCCGCGCTGTTGAGCGCCGAGGTGCCGGCGCGCAAAACTCCGCTTGCACTCCCAATTTTTCCTTTTCACGACTGCGTTCTC
>JAATFH010000367.1 GCA_015655315.1 Terriglobales bacterium | reverse complement strand
CATTCACGGTATCGCGACACAGATGCGGAGTAGCTAGCTCCCGCACCTGCCAGGTCGATTTAGTCGTCACCCGAGCTTCCAGCGTCAGTGGAAGCTGTCATCCTGAGCGAGAAATTGTCATCCTGAGGGAGAAGTTGTCATCCTGAGCGTAGCGAAGGATCTGCTTTTTCCACTCTAGCCACAGGTCCATCCATCGACAACAAGTGCCTGGCATGAGTCAGAACTTAAGAAGCGAATTTGCAACCCGAATGAGAAAAACAGATCCTTCCCCTTCGTTCCTCAGGGTCAGGATGACAACTTCAAAATGCAGTGAAGGAACAGGTACAGGTTGCCGGAGTCACCGGCTCCAGCCAGCGGCCATGCGGTCTTTCAAGATGCAGCGGTCCATCACGAGCTTGATGCCGGCGTCTTCGGCCTCGGCTGCCGCTTCCTCGTGCACGATACCTTCCTGTATCCAAAGATAAGGAATTTTCAGGCGAATCGTGTCCTTTACTATGTCGGGAATGTACTTCGGCAAACGGAATACATTCACGAGGTCGATCTTCCCTGCTGCTTCCAGCGCAGCGTCGAGCGTGGGATAAGCCTTCTCGCCAAGCGCGCTATCGATCTGAGGATTGACCGGTATGATGAGGTAGCCGCGGCTCTGCATAAAGCGCGAAACACCGAGGCTGGCGCGGCCTTCCTTGTTAGAGAGGCCGACTACAGCGATGGTTTTCGCGTTGTCGAGAATTTCGCGGATGGTTTTGGCTTCGTTCATACGTTCAGAATTGTGTATCTACTCCAAATCATCTCCGGCATCCGCAGCTACAGGAACCCCACCATTTCTACGCATGAGAAGATAGCCACGAATAAACGGCTCTAAGTAGCCATCGAGTACGCGGTCTACGTCACCGACTTCAACCTTTGTCCTATGATCCTTGGCGATGCGGTAGGGTTGCAGGACATAGGAGCGAATCTGCGAACCAAAGTTGATATCTAACTTCGAATCTTCCAGCTTCTTGCTCTCGGCCTTCTTCTTGTCCAGTTCGTATTCGTAGAGGCGCGAGCGCAGCATCTTCATCGCCTTCTCGCGGTTCTTGTGCTGCGAGCGCTCGTTCTGGCACTGCACGACGATACCTGTCGGGATATGCGTGATACGGACGGCGGAGTCGGTTGTATTGACGTGCTGACCGCCCTTGCCGCCGGAGCGATAGGTGTCCGTGCGAATGTCGTCGGGCTTGATGTCGATCTCGATGGAATCGTCGATCTCCGGCGAAACAAAGACTGACGCGAACGAAGTATGGCGGCGCTTGGCCTGGTCGAAGGGCGAGATGCGCACAAGCCGGTGTACGCCGGTTTCGCCGGAGAGTTGGCCGAAGGCGTAGTCGCCGGTGATGGTGAAGGTCGCCGACTTGATGCCCGCTTCTTCACCGTCCTGGTAGTCGTTCATCTCGGTCTTGAAGCCCTGCTGCTCGGCCCAGTGCAGATACATGCGCATCAGCATCTCGGCCCAGTCCTGGCTCTCGGTGCCACCGGCGCCCGGATGTACGGTCACAATCGCATTCAGTCCATCGGTTTCGCCTGAAAGCAGAGTGCGCGACTCCATCGCTTCGGCAAACTCGTTCAGGGAACGAATTTCCCGTTCGAGATCGGCTTCAACAGGTTCGCCTTCGCGCGCCAGGTCGAAATAGGCTTCCACATCGCCGGTCCGGCGTGCGAGTTCTTCGTCGTCGGTAAGCAGCGCTTCAATGCGTTTGCGGTCGCGCATGAGCGGCTGCGACAACGCAGCGTTCGACCACGCACTCGGGTCAGAAAGCTTGGTTTCGATTTCGGCTAATTCTTTGCGGAGACGCGCCGGGTCAAAGATACTCCCGCAGGTCGCGGACTTTGTCCCGAACGGGAGTGTAGGCAAATTCGAGATCGTTCAACACTAGGAGACCTGTCTTTTTATACGAAGATTGATCCGCAGAGTAAGGCGCATCGCCAGCACCGCGGCCACTATTGTGATTATCCCACAGAGAATGGCAAAGATGTCGCCGTGGCGCGTGTAGAAGGTCAGGTCATCGCTGTATCCATAACGCGTCACTAGCGAGGTCTGCACATGACGCGGCGCACTGACGGTTACGCGGCCATACGGATCGATGGAGGTTGTCACACCGTTGTTGGTATCGCGCACAATCCAGCGGTGATTTTCAATAGCCCGCATGCGCGCCATATTCAGATGCTGCCACGGAGCACTGGTGTCGCCGTACCAGCCGTCGTCAGAGATATTGACGAAGACCTCAGCGCCATTCACGGCAAACTGGCGCACTTCATCGGCAAATATCGATTCGTAACATATAAAGACGCCGAAGGCATGACCATCTGCGCGGAAGACCTTGCGAGATGTGCCGCGATGGAAGTCATCGATCTGCTGCGTCAGATGCTTCGCGAAAAAGAAGACATCGCGATACGGCACATATTCGCCAAAAGGAACGAGATGAATCTTGTCGTATCGCCCGATGATATCGCCGTTGGGCGCGGTGAAGGCAGCGGAGTTATAGTCGCCGGTCGCGTCGCGTCCTAGATGGCCGACGACAACGGACGCATGCGTCGTGGTCGCAATCGTATGCAGCAACGAGACAAAGCGCGGATCGTCTCCGCGAAAAGGCGACGGCGCCTCAGGCCACGCGATGATGCCCGGAGGTGGAGTGTTCATCGCGCAATTGGAAACAGCAACTGAAGACTGCGGCGTTGGCATTCCCGCAATGGCAGGAGTGCAGTTGCGCTGGCTCTGCTCCATCATCCATGCAATATTCTCGTCCCACTCCGGACCAACCCAGGCATTACGGACGCCTACGTCCAGATTGGGCTGCAGTAGAACAGCATACGCGGATGTCGCCGATGGTCTGGGCGGAAGAAAAGAACCGAGCTGCAGCAGAAGGGCAAGCAGGCATGCGCCGACACCGATGCGCAGCCGCATATGCAGGGAGCGCGTGAGCAGAGCAGCCGCAAAAAGCGCATTGCCGGTAACAAGAACGAACGAAATTCCGTAAACGCCTGTAACTGGCGCAAGATGCGCAAGCAGGAAATTATCCGCCTGCGAATACCCAAGCTGGTCCCAAGGAACGCTGGTGATGCGCGATGCGGCGAATTCAATCGCGGCCCAGAAAAATGGCGCGAGCGCCAGCGCCGTGGTGTTCGTTCGAAATGCCTTGCGGCTAAGCGCGACCAGCCAACTGAAGAGGGCGAAGTATAAGCCCAGCACCATGCTGTAGAGCACGAGGATGCCGGCAGCCCCGGCTGGGGGCACTCCGGCATAAAGATGCATCGTGTCGTAAATCCAATAGCAGTTCAGGATGTACCAGAGAATGCCGCAGGCGTATCCGGCAAGTGCGCTGCGCCGCAGATAGTGAGGAGCGGTCACGCTCCAGTCCGCAAGCAGCCCATAAAGCAGTGGAGCAAGCGCTATCCACGAAAAAATAGCCCTCCAGGGGGGCAGAGGTCCGGCAATGGGAAATGGCAGATCGAGCAGGAAAGCGGAAAACAACCCTAGAAGAATGGGATTGCGGGTATAAGAACGCATTCAGGGTGAGTCTACCATTGGGAACTCTGAACCTATATAACGGTATCCAGTTCAATAGGCCCATACCTACCCAAAACCCCGGATCGCAGTAGAATGCTCGTGTGGACGCAATCATCAATTTCGGGATGCACTTTCTGGTATATCTCTTTTTCATCGGACTGGCGGGTTCGGCTGTCGTGGTGGTCATCAGCTTTATTGAGGATTTGCACGAACTTCTCGGCGAATAACCAAGCGTTCATATATACGCTTTCCATTGACTGCGCTTCCAACTAGACATAAACTCAGCGCTGAGCGTCCTGCCGGAGGCGATTACCTTCTAGCGGTGCGTAGCGAGTGTTTTTCACCCTTCATCCATGCCAGTCGGTCAAACGTTTACCGCTCCGCAATCGAACCGGGTCAGGCTAGTCGTCGCCTCCTCGGTCATGCTCACTTT
>JAATFH010000089.1 GCA_015655315.1 Terriglobales bacterium | reverse complement strand
TGGACCGGCGCTCGAAACTTACGTCCGCATGGCCTTCCCCGATGAATTCTCGTTCCAGATCGACAAGGCGATCTATAGCGGAAGCGGTGCTGGCGTCCCGCTTGGGTTCCAGAATTCGACCGCGACAATCGTCGTCGCGAAGGATTCCGGACAGGCGACGGGAACGATCTCGACGTCGAACATCCTCAACATGAAGGCTCGGATGTGGGCGCCGAGCTTCAAGAATGCCGTGTGGTTCGCAGAGCAATCGGTCGAGCCGCAGCTCCTGCCGCTATTGATCGCCGGTACCTCTGCAACCACTGCCGCGCTGCTCTACACGCCTCCAGGCATGTATGGCAACAACACCCCGTATGGCTTGCTGTTGGGCCGTCCGGTGATCTTCATTGAGCAGGCCGCGCCGCTGAGCACGCAGGGCGATATCAGCCTGGTCGATATGAGCCAGTACCTCCTGCCGAAGAAGACGGACATCCGGGCCGACAGCTCCATCCACGTCGCGTTCCTCACCGGCGAGACGGCGTTCCGCTTTATGCTGCGCCTTGACGGGCAGCCCTGGTGGAAAAAGCCGCTCACTCCATATTCCGGAGCCGCCACGCGTTCGCCCTTCGTCCAGCTGGCCACGCGGTAAGCCGTCCATCACTGCATCGAGGGGGACGGTCCGCCGTCCCCATCTCCATTCCGGCCTGAAATGCCGGGGAAGGAATTTCAATGAGCGCAAAAGGTTTTTATCTCGCCCAGGAAGGGCACACGGTCAACATCTTGCCTCCGGTAGACATCACCGGCGGGAAGGTCGCGCAGGCCTTCAGCATGGCCAACTACGCGCATGTCAGCATCCTGCTGCAACTCGGAGTCAGTGCTGCGGCGTTTACCAAGATCATCGTCAACGCCTGCACAGATGCTGCCGGCGATAGTCCGACGGCCATTCCGTTCGACATCTTCACGCAGGAAACCGCCGGAGCAAGCAAGGATGTTCTCAGCGGAAGGACGCCGGTCACCGCGGCCGGCTATACGCCTTCGGCGAACGATGGCATCTTCTATGTGATCGAGATCGATGCCGCACAGCTTCCCGCTGGAAAGATCTACGTTCAGCTGGATCTGACGAACGGAGCAAACTCCGTTATCGCTTCCGCTGCAGCGATCTTGTCTGGCGGTCGCGACACTTCCGATCAATCGCTTACCGTTACCGTCTAATGATTTCCTTGAACCGCCGAGGCCCGCGCTGCCTGTAAGGGGCGCGGGTACAGCCGGAGTCAGCATTATTTATGAATGATCCGGAACAAATTCCCGAAGAATATTTCATCAGCTTCGATACACAGAACAACCCTGGAAAGCTCGAAGCTATTCGCGTGCGCATCGATAACGTAACCATCACGGATATGCATCAGAAATTGCGGATCGATCTCTGCAATCATCCGTTGTATTCCGACCTGAAAAAGTACGTGAAGGCGAACTGACCATGATCGTGCGTCTTAAATTCGGTCGCGACAATGGCGAACTACGCGACATCGCGCCGGATGCTGCTCTCGCTATGCTTCAGGATGGCCGCGCCGAAAATCCATTCGCTGAGTTAACGGCAGTTGATGCCCGGTTTGTCGAGGAACGCAGTATTCCGCAGGAAGAAGTGTTGCAGGTCTTTGCAGTGGATCCGCAAGATGTAACGAACGTCGATTCGACAGCCAAGCCGAAAAGGAAATCTCGCCGATGAGCGATGTCGTTCTGATCACACGGCCGCCGATCGAGCCGGTTTCGCAAGCGGATTTGATGAATCAGCTCGGGATGGGGACTATATCCGATCCGACGTTGTCGGCAAATCTGAACTCGCGCTTTGCAAGGCTCATCCGCGCGGCGCGGCGCTATTGCGAAGGCTACACGCGACGCGCGTTCATTACACAGACATGGGTCATGCGTCTCGATGGCTTTCCCGGCCGCAGCTACAAATATCAGCATCACGAATATCCGGCGATCATGATTGCCAAGCCGCCAGTGCAGTCCATCTACTCGCTGCAATACATCGACGTCGCCGGCGAGCTGCAGACACTGCTGCAGGATACTAGCTACGGCACCGCGATCACTGAGCCGCAATACGGCTACCAGCTCGTCCGCGGAAGCGAGACGCAGCCGGGCCAGCTGATCGTGAGCTATCCGCGTAGCTGGCCTCCTACGCGTCTGGTGCCGGCCAATGTCTTGGTGAAGTTCCGTTGCGGATATGGCGGCCCGCTGACGATTTCGATGGCCGAGAATTCTGCTGTCGTGCAGGGCGCCACCTTCAATCCCGATGATGCGCCATTGCTTCCCACTGAGACAGGACTGCGCGTGGTAGTGCCGGGAGCGGGTGCCAGTGGAGCCGAACTCGAGACTACGATCGCGTCCGTCGATCAGAGCGGCATAGCGACTCTGGCGGACAAGGCATCAGCTCAGGTAACGAATGTTTCCGCGTGGTTCGGGCATCCTGTGCCCGAAGAAATATTGCAGGCGATCCTGCTGCATGCGCAGTTTTATTACGAGCAGGGCTCGGTGACGGATCAGCCGATACCAACCCAGATCCATGACCTACTCAGCGACTACAGGAATCTGGTGTCCTAATGTCTCCTTATCCCTGGCAAGAGATACGCGATCCGCTCGCGATCTCCTCAGGCGAGCTCCGTCATGAAGTGCATATTCAGTCGCAGACGAGCACGCAGGATGATTATGGTGGTCTTCTGTTGTCGTGGAATACGATTCTGACTTGCTTTGCCGCAATTTATGGAGCGTCCTCCAAGGAAGTTTTCCAGGCTTCTAAGTTCACCGCAGAAGTCTCACACGTGGTGAAGATTCGTTATCCCGGCGCCATTGGTATTCAGGGCGGCCAACAAGTCTTATTCGGATCGAGAGTATTCAGACTGCAATTTGTCGACAACGTGCAGGAGCGCAACCGCGTGCTCTTGTTGCATTGCCTTGAAATCAACGGAGTCGTGTAGTGATCCGAGCTCTCGTCTATTTTCTGCAGAATAACGCGGACATAAAGTCTATCGCCCCTTACCGGATCTATCCGGTGGTATTGCCTGAAGGGCAGCCCACTCCTTCGCTCACATATCAACGAATTGCCAGCATTCACTTACCATCGCTCGACTCTACGATCGGGATGACGCGCACGCGAATACAGATAGATGCATGGGGCAGGACATATGGGGATGCGGATGAACTTCGAAAGGTGGTCATCCAGGCATTATCTGGTCGAACAATTAATTATGAGGGCACCCATATTCAGAACATCCTCCCGCTAAGTGACATGGATATGTTCGACCACGATGCTGTGCTCTACCAGGCAAGAACCGAATTTTACATTTTCCACTAAGGAGAAATTATGACCGCACCAGCTTATATCAAGGGCAGCCTCGGCAAACTGGCTACTCTCAGCATCGGCGGGGCCACTGTTCCGGGCACGCCATCCACCTCTTGGACGCAGATCGGCGGCATCACCGACATACAGGCGGCCGGCTTGAAACGGAGCGTCGTCAGCGCGAATGATCTGTCTTCCGACGTTGCTCGCAAGCTGGGTGGCATCCTCGATTATCAGACTGTCACATTCACGACAAAGAACGCATACAGCGATGCTGGACAGACCGCTGTAACCGCTGCGCAGGTTGCGGGCGTTCCATATGACTTCGAAGTCATCTACGTTGACGTGGTAGCGAACAAGAATGTTACGGTCACCTTGTCCGCACTGGTCACCGAATCCGGAGCAATCGATCTGGAACTGGATAAGATGAACACGGCCAAGGGCACGCTCGAGACTGATGGTGCTTGGGCTGTTAACGCCGCAGCCTTC
>JAATFH010000093.1 GCA_015655315.1 Terriglobales bacterium | reverse complement strand
CGGGACTCACGCGCACCGAACCGACATTTCTGATCAATCTCAACGGCGCCTCGGTGACGACGGCGTTCACGCGCGGCGAGGAATTGCTGCTGCACCGCAGCATCGAGCTGCCCAGTGAGCCGGTCCTGCGCGACGAAGAGCTTCGCCACGCTGTTTCTGTATCGATTGCCTACTTTGAAGACACACTCTCGTCCATACCCGATGCGGTGTTCTATGCCGGTCCGGGCGGGGCGCCGGAGCTGACGCGCGTGCTCGAACTGGAACAGTTCCGCGTGCGCGATCTGGTTTCAGCAGCCGTTGCCGGAAATGAAACTACCGTCCCCAAGGGTCTGCTCGCCGGAGTGTCAGGAGCGCTCGCAAGCTAATGCGCATTACCGTCAATCTTGCTACACGGCCATTTATCGAGCTGCGGCCTGTCTACACGCGGCTTCGCATCTGGATGGCTGTCCTTCTCGTGCTGGCCATTCCATTGTGGTTTCTGGCTCACTTCGAGCAGCAAAAAGCTGCCGTTGCGACCGCGCGTGTTCGCAAGATGCAGAACAGCGTGGAGCAGATGCAGCGGCAGCAGCAGGGCTACCAGGCACTGATGCGCCAGCCGCAGAATGCCGCCGTGCTCACGCAATCGGATTTCCTGAACGATCTCTTCCGCCGTAAGGCATTCTCGTGGACAGCCACGATGACCGACCTCGAAACGGTTCTACCCGCGGGCGTGCAGGTGTTGAGCATCGATCCCCAGGTGACGCCGGACGGCCACGTGACCATCCGCATGCGAGTCAGCGGCGCGCGCGAACGCGCCATTGAACTGGTGAAGAACCTTGAGGGCTCCAAACACTTTGCGTATCCGCGGTTGTCGGGCGAATCCCTGGCAACTTCCAACAACGGCAACCAGCCGGCAATGCCAGTCAACGCAGCCAGCGATGTGAACTTCGATATCCTCGCCGACTACCGGCCATTGACGCTTTCCCAGGAACACGCCGAGAGAGAAGAGAAGAAGGCTGAGAAGAAGGAAGAGAAGCAAGCGGAGAAGAAGCGAGGTGCGCAATGAACAACGTGCGCAAGCTCTTTACGCTTCTCAACCTGCACATCGCAGGCGTCGTGCTGCTGTTTGGCCTGAACCTGTTTCTGCTGACGCGTCTTTTCTTTGCCTGGCATGCCGCCAGCTCGGACCAGTCGGCGGATTACGAATCCGAGCATATGACCTATGTGCAACTGCAGATGCAGATGACGCACCTGCAGGGTCTTCCGGAAAAGGTGACCCAGGCGCGCGAGGATGCCGACAAGTTTTCTGAGAACCGGATCGCGCCGAACTATTCGACGATGCTGAGCCAGCTTGGCAAGCTGGAAGCGAAAAACAATGTGCATTTGACCCGCGCACAATACACGGCGACTCCGACAATTAACGGGCTAACCGAACTTCGCATCGACGCCAGCCTGAGCGGCGAATACACCGCCCTGATCCACTTTATCAACGACACCGAGCGCGACAAGGAAGGTGTCTTCTTCATGATCAACACGCTCACGCTGAGTGGACAGCAGGGCGGCCTCGTCAATCTTCGGCTGCGCATGACGACATACCTGCGGTCCAGCAGCGATCTGCCGCCGGCGACCAGCGAAGAAGCGGCCCCAACCAGCCCACAGGCTTCCCTGCAGTTGCCTGCCGCGTTTCCCGAGGAGGCCCGGTAATGGCACTGAGGGTCGGCTCCGAAGATAAGAAAAAAGTCATGATCGCCGGCGTGCTTGGCGTCGGTGTGATCGGGTCTTTGGTCTATATGCTCATGTATTTCTTCGGCGGAAGCTCGACTCCCGCCCCGCCTCCGCCAGCGCCAACCGCTGCCGTACGGCCAAGCCGCCCGGCCACGGCACCATCGACGGCGTCGGCAGGAAGAGGCGAGCACGCTGCTGCGAAAATCCCGGGTGTCTCCGCGAGCCTTGACCCGACACTGCATCCGGAATGGATGGAACAGGCGGAATCGCTCGAATACTCAGGCCGTGGCCGCAATATCTTCTCTCAGTTCTCAGCTCCTGCAGCGATCGAGCAAGTCAAAGCTCCCGTTCGTCCCAGTGCTCCGGTGGCGCCGGTACCGCAAGGCCCTCCACCGCCGCCGCCGATCGATCTGAAATTTTTCGGCTATGAAGCGCACAAGGACGGCTCGCGCAAAGCCTTCCTGCTGCACGGCGACGATGTTTTTATCGCCTCTGAAGGCGATGTCGTCGATCACCGCTATAAAGTGTTGAAGATCGCGCCGTTCTCGGTGCAGATCGAAGATCTTCCTTACCAGAACGCACAGCCTTTGCCGCTTGTGCAGAATTGATCTGTATGCATCGCAGCAGTCGCCAATCCGAATCCGGCTATATCCTGCTGGCCGTGCTTTTCATGCTGGTTCTGATCCTGATAGCGCTCGCGGTGGCAGCGCCGCGCGTGGCAGCGGATATCCAGCGTGACCGCGAAGCTGAGCTGATCCACCGGGGAAAGCAGTACACGCGAGCCATCAAGCTCTATTACAAGAAGTTCGGCCGCTACCCTTCATCGATCGATCAGCTGGAGAACACCAATAACATACGCTTCCTGCGCAAGCGCTATGTCGATCCGATGACGGGCAAAGACGACTGGAAGATCATTCATTTTGGTGAAGCGCACGTGAAGGCTATGGGCCTCTTTGGGAAGCCGATTCAAAACGGCGGCTTGTCCACCACTGCTGGAGGCAGCGTCCTCGGCGGCGCACCCGGCGGTACAGGCAATCCGCTGGGAGGCGGCACATCCTCGTTTGGGGGAACAACGCCTTCTGCCGGAGGCATGTCTGGAAGCCTCTATGCCCCCACCCCCAGTACCGATACCTCCGGAACCGGGGACACTACCAGCACGGGCACAACCAGTGGCTTTGGCAGCACAACGGGCACCACCAGCGGCTTCGGCAGCAGCACTGGCACAACCAGCGGCTTCGGCACCGGCACTGGCACCACTGCCGGGGGCGGCGCCACGACAACGAGCGGCTTCGGCGGCGGCGGTCAGACCCTTGGCGGAGCGCCCATGGTAGGCGTTGTCAGCAAGAATACGAAGGCGTCCATCAAGGAATACAAGTTGCAGAAGCATTACAACGAGTGGGAGTTTGTTTACGATCCGGTGGAGGACATGCTCAGTTCTGTCAGCCTGATTGGTGGAGGCGGCGGTGCCAGCGGAGGCGGTCTGAACGGTCCCGGAACTCCTGGCAGAGAAAATAATCCGGGCTCTCCGACAACTCCCTTCAGCGGTCCCGGTTCCAATTCAGGATTCAGCGGCAGCTCGCCGACATCGCCGCAAAACCCAACCACACCGCCAACATCGCCGCAATAAAAATGGCCTCGCACGGTGCGAGGCCATTTCATTTCCGTTGCTACGTGATTACACGCTGAAGGAAGATCCGCAACCGCAGGTGCTCTTCGTATTCGGGTTCTCGAACTTGAAGCCCGCTGCTTCCAGCGTCTCGACATAATCCACGGTGCAGCCGCTCAGGTACATCAGCGACGTGGCATCGACGAAAACCTTGAGGCCGTCGAATGTGAACACCTTGTCCATCATTCCCGACTGATTTTCAAAGGACATGGAGTACTGGAAACCGGAACAACCGCCGCCCACTACGCCAATTCGCAGTCCCGAAGGAAGCGGATCCTGAGTCGCCATGATTTCACGAACTTTACCAACTGCTGTATCCGTTAAAGACAGAGGCGCCTTCCTGACTTCCGTTGTTTCAGCCGGCATTACGGTGGTGGTTGCCATGTATTTCTCCCTGATTATGAACTCGACTACAAGTGTACCGTCCGAAACCGGCACGCACAACTCTTCATTTATTCGATGACGAAATCCGCCAATGGATTCACAGCGATCATTGATCTTTTAGAGCCTGTAAACGGCCTAATGCGCCGTGATTTGCGTGGAAATTCGCCCGTACTGATCCTTCGTCAAAATGCCTTTGCTCACCAAATCGTGAGGATCATCATAGGGTCTGCCGCGGATGATACGCTGGGCTCGAGAACCTGTAATCCCCGGTAAATCAACAAGTTGCTCCTCGGAGGCCGAGTTGATATCGACCAAACCGGGCGCTGGTTTACCGTCCGACTTCAATCCCTCTTTGACCCCTGCCGCGATAGCGTTCACCTTTTGCTCGGCATTGGCAGCCGCCACCTTGGCATCGGCTGCGGCCTGCTGCGCGCCCTGCTTTACCTGCTGCGTGGTCTGGGCCGCCTTCTGTTTCAGCTGCTCATCGGAGGGCTGTTGCGTACTGCAGCTCGCAAGCCACAAGGACGCGGCGGATATCCATAAAATCGCGGCAAATTTGATTGCGAGATGACCCGGCTTGCTGGCTGCACGAGATTTCATTCCTACCTCCGTCCTCGTTCCGGACACAGTGATGGAATCATTTATTGGCGAAGAGGTTGCCAAGTTAGTTTCGCGCTGCCGGAAGGCCCCTGTTCAATACCCTGCAACAGGTCTATCATTCTGTACCGAAGCGGCCCCACCTACCCCCGAGCCCGGGAATTATCGGACCCGCTCGTAACTGGGACCGGCTCAAACTCGAATCCTGAGGTGCTCCATGAGCATCATGCTTCTTCTGTGGATCGTATGGGCCGTTGTCACAACCCTGCTCTTAGCGCTCCTTGCTTACCGTGGAACCCTGACCCGCTATGAGGAAGACCAGCTCTTTCTCGATCCGGCGTCAGGCCACCAACAGCAGGAGCAAACCCTGATTGTGCAGAAAGTCAATCGGGTTCAACCGTTCGTCCGCGTTATGACGGGCGCTACCTGTGTTCTATCCGCCACTATTATCGGCATATACGTTTGGGACGCAATCAGCCAGTTCAAGTAAGGAGTGCTCGTTCGTTGGCCGGGATGCTGTAAGCACCCCGGCTCCTTACTTTCCAGAAGCCAGCCCTTCGACTGTCCCGCGAGCCGTTACGTCTACCGTCACTTCTTTTTTCACCTTCAGAAGAAATGTGCTTTGATCCTTCATGCCCCATGCGACATAAGGAACGGTAAAGCGCGTGGTTGCGGTTGCGTCCGTTCCACTCAGTTGCACATCCACCTGCAGGCTTAGCGGATGATCGGCGCCATGCATGTTAAATGTGCCGTCCACAGTTACAGTTTGGCTGCTTCCCTGCTTCAGGTTTCCCGACACTTTGATCGGATGGAAGAACGCCTGCGGATATTTGGCGCTTTCGAGCACTTCTTTCTGCATTTTCCTGTCTCGCGCATCGTCTCCGCTTTCGCCCGTAGTCACGTCCACCAGGAATTCGCCTTCTGCCGCGCCGGTCGCCGGATCGAAGGTCATCATTCCGCCTTTTAGCAGGAATGTGCCGTGCACCGTGTGCAGCGTGCTATCCAGCGTCCAATGAATTTCGCTCTTCTGCGGATCGAGGTGAACCGATACTTTGGGCGTCGATGACTGTGCCCAGCCCGTCTGCGCAATAGACAGAATTGCTGCGATCAGAAAAACATGCTGCCTGCAAAATTTGATTTTCACGCCGACGCTCTCTCCTTGTCAGATGCACGAATATCCGAGGATGCGAGGCGGCTCATGAGCCGCGGCCTGTTGCGAAGCAGAAAGCCCGGGAGATTCATCTCTCCCATATGCACCTGCAAAAGGCCGTGAAACAACTTCGGTTCTCTAGCCAGCACGCGCATGGCTAGGTTGCGCACGGATGGATACGCATCCATCAGCAATAAAGCGCGTGCCATTCGCCTCGGCATCTGCAAAGTCTTCTCATGCTCGGCGGCATAGGATTCGAGGGATCCGTTGTGCAACGAATGGCTCAGGAGACCTGCCTGACGAAAACTTATCGCAAGGCCCTCGCCGGTCACGGCATCCACCGATCCCGACGCATCCCCGATCAAAGCAACATTGCCCTTCACGACTCGCCACAACCGGCGCGTCGTGGTCAATGCGCCGCGTTCGCGGGTAGATGCTTCTATGGGCGCAAGACGCTCGCGCAGAAACGGAATCGCGTCGATGACCCGCTGCATGCGCGTTGCGCTGTGCCGCGTCACCACGGCAACGCAGATCTCGTTCGGCGCAACCGGCGTGACATAGGCCTGCCCGAGAGCGCACCAGTGCACCTCGACGTAATGGCTCGCAGGAGGGATGCGATAGTGTCTGCGAAAACCAAAACGCTTCGAGATCAGTCGGCCTCCATCAAGACCGGCCCACGTCCGCACCCTGGACGACTGACCGTCCGCGCCTACCAGGTAGCGATACCGGCATGGTTCACTGTTGAGGGAGACGCCGCTGCCGAGCGCTACGTGGGTCTTCCATTGCAACCGGACTCCGGCATCAAGCGCGCGTTCCACCAGCCGTGCGTGGAGAACGGTTCGACGCATCCCGACGCCTTCTCCGGCGGCAAAATCAGCCGACACGGAGACCGGCTCGCCATCGGTCCAGTTCACAAAGCGAATGCCTCGAAATGCCGAGCCTTCTGCAGGCTCGCAGGTCACTCCCAGAGCAGCCAGATCGCGATGGGCATCCGGCATCAGTCCTTCTCCACAAGCTTTGTCGATTGGGGGCTTGATTGCGTCCGCGAGCAGCACATCGGCACCCTGCATCCGCAACGCGATTGCGGCGGCTAGCCCGGCTGGGCCGCCACCGACAATCAAAACATCACACTTCTGACTCAAGCTACCTCTACCACTCCAGCAACAGAATTTCCGCGCAAAAACCCGGACCCATAGCGGCCAGGATGCTGCGCGTTCCGGGAGCGGGACGCCGATGCTTCATCACTTCGTCAAGGACGACGAGGACTGAAGCAGAAGAAAGATTGCCCACGCGACGCAGTGCTGTCCAGGAAGCATCCAGTTCGCCATTGTTGAGGTTGAGCGCCTCTGCCGTCGCTTCAAGGACCTTTGGGCCACCGGTATGCATGATCCATGAGCCGATGTCTTCCCGCGTCAATCCATGTTGCGCCAGAAATCCATCGACATCACGGCCCAGATTTTCCCGTACGACCAGCGGAACGTCAGGAGAGAGCACGATGTTGAAGCCCTTTTCCGAGACCCTCCAACCCATCACATCGTGTGTATTCGGATAAAAGACCTGATGGCTCGCCACAATACGCGGACCAGACGACGCTACTTTTTCACCCGCGATCAGGACAGCGGCAGCGCCATCGCCAAAAAGGCCCGATGAAATAAGATTCGCGACGGAAAGATCGTCGCGCTGCCAGGTAAGCGAACAAAGCTCTACGGAGAGGAGAACTGCAACCTGATCCGGATAGGCCTTCACATAGTCGGCTGCGCGCGCCAGGCCCGCCGCACCGGCGACACAACCAAGACCGAATATCGGATTGCGCTTGATATTTTGCGACAGCCCCATGCGGTTGACCAATCGCGCATCAATCGACGGGCTGCAGACACCGGTGATGGAAACGAAAAAAATCGCGTCGATGCGATCGCGAGAGAAGCCGGCGAATTTCAGAGCGCAATCGATCGCCTGCTCCCCCAGGTTTTCCGAGGTTTCAATCCAGACATCGTTTGCCTTGCCCCAGGTATCAAGACCGCGATATTCCTCTAACGGCCGCGAGAAATAGCGGCCATCGACTCCTGTCCGAGAATGTAGCCTCTCCAGAACGCCCGACTTGTCTGAACTCTCAACCCAATATTCCTTGATAGCCTCAACGATTTGCTGCTGAGAAAAATAGTATGGAGGATATGCCGTCGCAGTAGCAGCGATTCTCATTCTGGATTGGACCCACCTTCAGGGTATTCGATACCCGATTTGATACCGTCTTAGAAATGTAACGGTATTGTCTTTGTTTTGTTCAGAAAAAAATGGACGCGGGGTGAGCACCGTCCCGGGAGGGACTACTAGTCGACAGCCGCGTTCAACTGGTGCCTGACATCCGCGCCGCGCACCCAGAAGATCACATCCATCGCAATATTCGTCGCGTGGTCGGCGATGCGCTCCAGGTTTCGGGAAATGATGATGGCCTGCAGCGCCTGCTGGCTGCATTCAGAGTTCTTCTGGATGAACCTCGTCAGCTCTTCGTGCGCGATCCGGTTCATGCGGTCGATCTCGTCATCCATGGCGAGGACCGATTCGGCGACATGCGCATCGGCATCGAGCAGGGACTGCAACGCAGTGCGAATCATCCGCGCCGCGCAGCTGCGCATCTCCTCGAAATCAATGGGCAGATCGATCGGATCGCACTCAATCAGGTCCAGCGTTCTGGACGCGATGCTCATTGCCTGATCGCCAATGCGCTCCAGATCGCCGTTGATCTTGATGACCGCCAGGATAAAGCGCAAATCGATGGCCATGGGCTGCTCCTTGGCGAGCAGATCGTAGGCCATTTCATCCAGTTCACGCTGGGCGGAGTTAATCGCCTTCTCGTTTTCGCGTACGAACTGGCACAATCCGGCGTCTCGCTGGAGATATGCATCGATACACGCATCGAGGGCCTGCTGGGAAAGGGCGGCCATTCCCAGGATTTTGTCTTTGAGTTCGGCCAGCTGCTGCTGAAAATGAATGCGCGGCAAGAAGCCCTCCAGAGATTCAGTATGCTACAGATGTGTAACAATCCTGCAAAAACTTGTGGAGACCACTCGCGGGGCCGTTACGCCCGTGCAGTACGCCGAGTCAGTATGCGGAATCCCGTGAGGGATCTTTGCCTGTCTGAGTCACTTTATCCTTGCTGCGTCGACGCCGGGAGAGCTGTCGCTCAACGTAATTCTTGAGTCTGTCACGCAGCCGCGCGGCCCAGGGGCTATCGACAGCAAGCAGTCCCAATCCGACAAACAGGAGCGGGATGCCGGGGATGATCGGCAGCACACATCCGGCAACTCCAATAGCGAGGCACAAATACCCGCTCACCTGCCGCAAAATCATCTTGCTCCGACTCTTGCGGCTGTCCTGCATACCTATCAGATTCATCCTGCGGTACTTTGGATAGTTTTTACGTAAGCCTTCGTTCAGCTTCTTTTGCGGCATCAAAAATCTGGTCGAAGGAATCCACCGCGTACAGCACCTTCTGCATTTCCGAGACCAGAAACTCCTGGTTCAGAACCGCATCAAGATTGAAGTCGCGAATCTCCGGACCATGATGAATCACATGCGTCGATTCCCCGTGCGAGGAAATGAGACCGCTGCCGTACAGCTTGATCGCGCCCTTCTGCCGGATGACTCCGAACTCGACGGTGAACCAGAAGAGACGGCCCATGCGTTCGAGCTTGTCCTTGTCGTGCATCAATCCGGCGCAGACGCGGCCGTACTCCTGCAGGAAGTCGGCAAATATAGGATGCGCGTGCATGGGCACGTGGCCAAAGACGTCGTGAAAGATATCCGGTTCCGGCGTGTATTCCAGTGCCTCGCGCTTGCGCAGCCATGTGGTTGTGGGGAACTGCCGCGCCGCCAGCATCTCGAAAAAAGCATCTGGAGGCAGAAAGCCGCTCACCGGTGTCGCATTCCAGCCTGTACGAGAGCCGAGCCGCTTGTTGACCTCGGCCAGATTGGGAATCGAGTCCTCGCGCAGTCCAATCTGCTGAAAGCCGTCGAGATATTCCGCGCAGGCATGCTCTTCCAGCTGCGGCATGCGCCGGCTCACCAGTTCTGCCCACACTGCATGCTGTTCCGGTGTGTAGACGCTCCAGTCCTGCTGGATGAGAAACGATTCGGCGGTGCGCAAATGGGTTGTGGCTGAATTCATGCGGAAACACCCCTGGATTCAAAACTCATGAGCATCTCACTCCGAATTGTGAAGTGTCAACCTCGCTCTATTGCAGGATCAAACGAACTTTCCGCGGCCATCTGCTGCACTCCGCGCCTGGAAAACTCAAGCCGCGTCGCCTCGACCGAATCGTTCAAGCCAATGGCGCGGCACGCATCTTCAATCACAATCGCCTTAAATCCTGCGGCACTCGCATCTATGGCGGAATAGCGCACGCAGTAGTCGTAGGCAAGACCAGCAAGAAAGACGCGCTCTACGCCGGATTCGCGGAGATATCCTGCGAGGCCCGTCCTGGTTATCCGGTCATTTTCCTGAAATGCCGAATAGGAATCGATTTCGCGGCGAAAGCCTTTGCGAAGAATCAGCTGAGCGCGTGTGATGTCGAGATCCTTGTGGAAGGCTGCACCAGCACCCCCTTGAACGCAGTGATCCGGCCAGAGAGTCTGTTCGCCGTACGCCGCTTTCGTCGCGCTGAAAGGCTCGGCGCCGGGATGGCTTGAAGCGAACGACAGGTGCCCCTTGGGATGCCAGTCCTGTGTCGCGACGACATGCCGGAACAGCGGCACCAGGCGGTTGATCACAGAAATAACTTCATCTCCACGAGTAACGGGCAAAGCTCCACCAGGGCAAAAATCGTTCTGCACATCGATGACTAGCAATGCATCGCGGTCTGTGATTTTCACCGTCTTTTGTTCTTTCTCCGGCTGGAACAATTTGTAGCCTCTTCCGCACCGTATCCGGTATGGCCAACTCTTGCCTGCTGGGTATATGTTAATGGGTCGCTATTGCGTTCGGGGCGGCATCTGGACGAGCAACGGACGCGTCTAACTTAGTGAAACTGGAGTATTCTTCGATGTCCACACTGATGCACCCGGAAGTGCAAACGCAAAAAGACTTTCTTCCCCTCAATGGAACAGACTACGTAGAGTTTTATGTCGGCAACGCGCGGCAGGCCGCGTATTACTATCGGCTGGCTTTCGGCATGACGCTGGTCGCCTATGCCGGTCCCGAAACAGGCGTCCGTAATCGCGCTTCCTACGTGTTGCAGCAGGGCAAGGTGCGATTCGTGTTCACAACGGCGCTGCGTCCGGACGGCGAAATCGCCGAGCACGTTCACCGCCACGGCGACGGCGTGCACGATGTCGCGCTCTGGGTCGATGATGCGAAGCTCGCATGGAAAGAAACCACCAAGCGCGGCGCACGCAGCGTTCACGAACCCCTTGAACTGCGCGACGATCACGGAGTGGTGAAGCTGGCCAGCATCGCGACCTACGGCGATACGGTCCACACCTTCGTCGAACGCAGCGACTATCACGGCGTCTTCATGCCCGGTTATCGTGCCGTCGAAAAAGATCCGATTGCCCGGCCTACCGGTTTGCTCTACATCGACCACATGGTAGGAAACGTCGGGTGGAACGAGATGAACCGCTGGGTTGATTTCTATGCCGATGTCAT
>JAATFH010000001.1 GCA_015655315.1 Terriglobales bacterium | reverse complement strand
CCGGCTCGGTCGCCCCATCATCACCAGCTATACCGTCGAAGGCGACAAGATCACCCTTCACCAGGGGGCTATCAGTATCCCTGTAAAACGGCGCTCCGATGGCTCACTTGAGACACCCGATGCCGTGCTTAAGAAGCAGAGTTAAATCTCATTTATCCGCCCGCGCAGACCAGTGATAACTGGCTGGCGACCGACTTCAACGATTCACCAAACACCAAGGAGACGCGACATGGTAATAGCAAAACTTTCTCATCAGCAAGTAATCGGAGCCCTTCGTTCCACAGGTTCAACCGACCCCGACGTCCTCTTTGCCAAGAAGGAAGAATTGCTTGCCGAGACGCGCCGCCTCAAGCTTCTCACCATCGCCCCATTAGTTGCCGGCACAATTCTCACCGTTTCGATCATCGGTGCCATCGTCGGAATTCCGATGCTTTTGTTTGGCTTCTCAGTGCGCAAGGCATACAAGCACAACCTCGACATCACCGATGCCGCGCTGGCCGAGTACTTGCAGTCGGTACGCCAGTCCTCGGTGGCATAAGCCAGTCATGCACCAACAGGAGTGATTACCATGAATCGACGTAGCCTTTCCCCACATCTTCTACCGGCTCTGGTTGTATTGGTTGCTTTCATCAGCTCATCCCGCTCCAGGGAGGCACAGTCGCAAGCCAAACCGCTGGCATATCTGCTCAAATATGTCGGTCAAAGCCCATACGGCCTCTGGAAGACGCAACCCCTGCATAACCGCCTGCTCGCGCTTCTCGGGCCGGTCGAATACAAAGCCTTCGTCGGCAACCTGGATCCCGCCACCGATCTCACTCAACAGAACGGTGTCCTTTACGTTACCGGCAACGCGCCGCATCGCGGCACTGAAGAAGAGGCCGTCATGCTGGTCGATATCGAGAAGGATGCCATCGAGGTCTTCATCCTTCATAAATCCACCATCGTTCGCGGCTGGGCGGAGAACAACCATCTCGTCACCATTCCCAAGGACGTGCAGGAGACATTGAATCGTTGGCCGCAGGAGCAGGTGACCCAAGCACTCCACCACCTGCGCCAAGGGGCTGCCACTGGCGGCACTCCGATATCTCCAGCAGCACCGCGTGCATCTGGCAATGGATATGCCGCAGTAATCTGCTGCAATGGCCACCTACGAACATGTCAACTCACAGCGGCTGTCGCTGGAAGGCCCAGCCAATCGGTCGTTTTCCGCACCACGACATGAAGACACTTGCCGCCGCATGTGGTTATACACGCGTAGTGTTCTTCCTGTGTAATGGGGATCTATCCACCCGGATGAAAGACCTTTTGCTGACTTACTGTATTTCCATCTTCACGTTTCAATGTCCGAAAGACAATTGCCGAAAGTATAGTCAACACCCCCAGGGCCAGAAGTGCCTTATGAACTCCATGGATCATTAGGGATGGGTCGGATTGCACGCTGCTCGGGACAAAGAATGCTGTAGCCAATCCTGCTATAGCAACGCCGAAGCTGATGGACATCTGCTGCATGGTGCTCGCGATGGAACTCGCGGCGCTGGTTTCCTCCTCTGTCGTATCGGCATACACCAGCGTGTTCATGCTCGAGTACTGCAGCGAAGTAAATGCGCCGTAAAAGAATGCCTGCAGTACGATGACCCAGACTGGGGTATGAAGACCGATGGTTGCGAACAGAAGTAAGAGAAGACCCAGAATGACTGTATTGGAGATGAGCACCCAGCGATAGCCGATGGCCGCCAGAAGCCGAGGCATAATCAGCTTCATGCTCATGGCGGCCATCGCCTGAGGCATGATGAGAAGTCCGGACTGAACCGGACTGAAACCAAGGCCAACCTGATACAGCAATGGCAGGAGAAACGGTACGCCTCCGATGCCAAGACGAGTAAAGAAGCTTCCGCTAACTGCCGCACGGAAGGTGCGAATCCGGAACAGGCTGAGCTGCAATAGAGGAAATGCGAGCGATTTGGCATGTAGCCAGTAGCCCGCCAGCAGAGCAAGAGACAAGGCCAATAATCCTGAGATCTCTCTCGTACTTAAGGTATGTTCCCCGAACACTTCCAGCACATAGGACAAGACCGCAATTCCGGAGCCGAAGAGAATGAGTCCGACGATATCGAGCGGATGCGTCCTCTCTTCGCGGTAATCGGGAAGATGCAGATACACAAGTATCAAGCCGACAAGACCGATCGGGATGTTCAGGAAGAAGATATATCGCCAGTGCAGGTAATCGACGATCAAGCCGCCGGCAATGGGTCCAAGCATCGGAGCGACGAGAGAGGGAATGGAAACGAAGCTCATGGCGCGAAGAAGATCGGATTTCGCGAACGTCCGCACTAAAGTGAGCCTCCCCACGGGCACCATCATCGAGCCGCCACAACCCTGCAGAACCCTGCACGCAACGAGTAAATGGATGTTGTTCGATATACCGCAGAGAAATGATCCCAGAGTAAAAAGCCCGATGGCAGTGGCAAATACCCGGCGAGTCCCGAACCGGTCCGCCACCCATCCGCTGATGGGAATGAAGACGGCAAGACTCAGCGTGTAACTGGCCAAAACCGCCTTCATGCTGAGAGATGTGACATGAAGGGCCGCCGAGATAGCGGGAACGGCGGTATTAAGAATCGTCGTGTCCAACGACTCCATGAAAAATGCAACCGCAACGAGCCATGGCAACAGTTTTTTGCCCGTTTCGGATGGGTGCGGTGAGATTGTGGGCGCTATGAGCGATTTGGGTGGATTCATAAGAGGATCACAGAGGCTGCCGATTGGATGACCACCTGAGACAATCTTACTGCTCTGGAAAGCGAGGGAACATTATGGCCGGACTCAATCGTTCGTCTGTAAGAGTCCGGATGCCTTGATTAGGCGGATTGCTTTTGAGCTTCCCCACTTCATGGCTTCCATCCAACAACTCGCTTTCAAATCTTTGATCTGCCCTTACCCAAGTAAGTAAATGATGATGGCAAGTACGAGGCTGAGTCCTCCTCCGCCGTAGCAGCCAATTCCAGGACCCATATAATAACCGCCGCCAATAAGTGAGAGGAGAATAATGTCTGGTTACGTGGCATTGTGCGAGGCTCCGCATCGCACATATACTCTCTATTCCCACTGCTTCTTACCGAAGACTAAAAGGAAAAAGAAAAATAATTGGTTGCAGTTTGTCCTTCAGGTCGTACGCCATGTTTTTGTGAGCGGCCACAACGGTCCTTCATCTTAGGACAGCCGCTTTAAATTTCGCATCCTTCGTATCTTTGGCTTCGGTAGTAAACGCATCCAAAGCCTTGGCGTGGTCGCTTACCATCTGATCCATGTAGCCGGCGTTGTTGACGACGATGTCCAAACGGCCAAACTCGGTGTCCGCAGTAGAGATGAGTTTATCGATCGTTTTGAACTCTTGATATCTCCCGCGACCTTCGAAATTCGACCACCAGCCTTCTCAATCACCATCGCGGTATCATCAGCACCGGCTTGTTCTTCGGGTAAGAAAGAAAGCATAATATCAGTCCCTCCTCTTCCGCAAAGGCTACCGCTACGACACGGCCGCTCCCGGAATCCCCGCCAGTGACGATGCCTACTCAACTTGCAGCTTGCCCGTTCCTTCGTAATTCTTCTCATCTTCAGCTCTTCATCAAGGCCTGTTTTCCAAAACTGTCCTCCGACACCAATTCCAATTTGAGAGCGTTAGATCTGTTTATGTTTGCGTCCAGCATGTTCTTAAGGTGATCTAGAGCTTGCTTATGCTCGCCGCTCGCTCTGGCGGCAGAACAGTCGGAAGGAACGACCAGCTTCAGATCCTGCATGTTTGCGTCATGGGCTGTACAGATGATACAGCTATTTGTCCTCAGTCCGGCGAGGATAAGAGTTCTCGATTCCAGGTGACGTAGAAGCGTCTCGAGGCGTGTTTGATATAACGCCGAGTACATTGGTTTCAGCACCAAATAGTCTTGTTCATCAGGCCGAACCTGCCTTAACAAATCCCGCTCCCTTTGCACCTGGGCGCAGACAGTGCTCCAGTAGCGCGGATCGTTCGGAACGCCAATCGCCAAAGTTGTCATTGACATAATTGTGGGAATACCGGCAGCACGGGCATGTGATTTCAGCATCGCGATATTGGGAGCGACCTTGAGCGCATGCCGCAAAATCCGGTCACCATCCGGAAACCGAAAATGATTAATGACGTCGACTAGCGGCAGAACAGTCGACGACGATGCAGATTGCCTCTCATCATTTGCATTGGATGCTTCCACCAGTCCAATTGTGAAGCCACCAAGGCCTGGTCTTGTTCCTATTAAGACAGTCGAAGGTCTCGATTTCCTCAACACTATTTTTTGCATCTATTTGGACAGTGTGGAGGAACCTTGATTACTCCAATAGTTGAAGAGAGCAGGTGGATTTCAACTCTGCAATCGCTTCCACTCTTCGATCCGGGTCCGGGGCCGGTAGCGGTTATCTCTCCGCATCCTGATGACGAGACTCTGGCAACGGGTGGTCTTATTGCCGCATTGAGGCTGCGAGCGGCACCGGTGCTTGTCATTGCTGTCACCGACGGAGAAAACGCATACGGACAAGACAACCCAGGACTGCGCGAGACGAGAAGGAGTGAACAGGCCGCAGCTCTACGAGAGCTCGGTGTGAGCGGGCGGAACCTGGTTCGGCTTGGAATCACGGACAGCGGGGTGGCTCCACAGCGGGAGCGGCTGGTGGAGTTGCTTGCCTCGTATATTTCAAGCGACTACCACGTGCTGGCGCCATGGACAGGGGACTTTCATCCTGATCACGAGGCATGTGGATGGGCGGCAGAAGAGGCAACAAAACAGATCGGAGCGCGGCTAAGCTGGTATTTCTTCTGGACCTGGCATCGCGGGACACCCTCACTTTTGGAAGGGATGCGGCTTGCAAACTTCCCGCTGAATGAGCGATTAAGAGAGATCAAATGGAATGCACTGGCTCAGCATCGATCCCAGCTCGAACATCCCAGCGGTCAACCGATACTGCCCGACAACCTTCTCGCTCCAGCGCGACGGAAGTTTGAGGTCTTTGCTGCATCATGATTTCACCAACAAGCCAGGCGTTCTTCGAACAGAAATACCGCCACAATCCAGATCCATGGAATTTTGCTACCAGCGAGTATGAGTTGAGGCGATACGAGGCGATCCTGGCGGCGCTGGG
>JAATFH010000169.1 GCA_015655315.1 Terriglobales bacterium | reverse complement strand
TCCTGATGCAAGGGCTTTTGACTGCGCGGCAATACTTCCATGAAGACAACGAAAAAGAGCGACAGTTGCGTGACCGTATCACACAGCTATGGGAGGGCGTCGAGTGGGACTGGTTCCGCGCTACACCTAAGAAAGATGCCTTGTTTTGGCACTGGTCGCCGGACTACGCCTTTCACATCGCGAATCGTTTGCAGGGATGGAACGAGGTGATGATCACGTATATGCTGGCAATTGCGTCGCCCACCCACTCTGTCCCGCCCAGTCTTTATCACACTGGATATACGGCTGAAGGCACAGACCACACCTACGGGGAGCGCCACACTTATTTCGGCATTCAGCTGGATATGAATTACGTGACGGGTTCGCCAGGCCCGCTCTTCTTCACGCATTACTCCTACATGGGATATGACCCACGCGGGTGGAGCGATAACTATGCCAATTACTTCGACAATAACCGGAACGAGGCTCTTGTAAGTCATGCATACGCGGTTGCCAATCCTCTTCACCGCAAAGGATATGAAGATGACTCCTGGGGGTTGACAGCTGTCGACGGCCCTCGAGGATACCGCGAATACAAGCCATTCGATGAGGATGATGGGACCATCGCTCCAACCGGAGCAATCAGCAGCTATGCATACACACCACAACAGTCGCTGCTGGCTCTGAAACATTTCTATCGTGATCTAGGCGCGCAGATATGGGATATCTATGGCTTTCGCGATGCGTTTAATGAGGAGCAGAACTGGTATTCGGGAATCACGATGGGATTGAACCAGGCTCCCATGGCGGTGATGATCGAAAATGGACGAACAGGTCTGGTTTGGAAAAATTTCATGGCGAATCCGGAAATTTCAAAAATGCAACAAGCGATCGGATTGAAACGTGACAAAGATTAGTACGCTTTTTGCTATCCGATGAACTCGAAGTCCGGGGATGTAAACAATGGTGAAGCCGTAATGCGATCGGATCTGAAGGCACTCGCCCAACACCTTGGTCTATCGCAGACCACGGTTTCGCGTGTCTTGAATGGATCTGGAAAGGCCTATCGCATCTCTGAAGAAACAGAAAAGCGCGTATTGGCAGCCGCGGAAAAACTCAAGTACAAGGCGAATACACTGGCGCGCGGCCTGCGAAGCAAGCGCAGCAATACTGTTGGAGTCATGGTTCCGGAGATCAGTGAAGGCTATTCGACAGCCGTGCTGAGTGGTATCGAAGATGCACTGCTTGTTTCCGGGTTTTTTTATTTTGTCGTGAGCCACCGTCACCGCGCGGAGCTGTTGCGCGAGTATCCATCTTTATTGCTGGCGCGTGCCGTGGAAGGAATTATCGCCGTCGATTCGGCGCTGGAAGAAGACTTGCCCGTTCCCGTGGTCGCTGTATCCGATCATCATCGCCGCCCTTCGGTGGTGAATATAGAACTCGATCATCTGCTGGCAGCGCGCTATGCGTTGGAACATTTGCATAAGCAGGGCCATCGTGAGATCGCCTTCATCAAAGGGCAGAGCTTCAGCTCAGATACGCTTGCACGCTGGCGTTCGATTGGCAAGGTTGCAGCTGATATCGGAATTAAAATCAACCCCAGATTGGTTGTTCAATTGGAAGCTGTGGGACTCGGTATCGAGCCGGGGCGAGTGGCAACTGTTCGATTGCTGGAGCGCAACGTGAGCTTCACAGCCGTCTTCGCTTTCAACGATCTTGCTGCGATGGGTGCGATCACTGTTTTGCGCGAAGCCGGTATTCACGTTCCCACCCAGGTTTCTGTTATAGGCTTCGACGATATTTTGAGCGCGGCGACGAACAATCCGCCGCTCACCACTGTACGTCAGCCCTTGCAGGAAATGGGTAGAGTCGCCGCCACTACCTTGCTGGAGATGATACGCAGCGAAAAGAGCGAGTGGCCAAAACATCCTATCCGTGTGTTGCCAACATTTATCGAGCGGCAATCTACAGAAATTGCGACGCATCTGCGCAGAGAATCCTCCGAGCCCGTGCTCCTGCGTTCGGTTATTCAAAAAATTTGATCAAACAGGAGAATGTCATTTGTTTTTTCGGACTGGCTCTTTAGCTTTCACTCCACGAATTATCCGTGGTTTTTTTGCGATTGGCGTTGCATTGCTTTGTAGCGGTGAGATCGTGGCGCAGAATGTTTCGCCTTCGAACCCGCAACTCGCGTCACCCGCAATTGAACAGCGGGTCGATGATCTTCTGAAGAAGATGACGCTTGAGGAGAAGATCGGCCAGCTCGTGCAATACAACGACGCCGGCTTTACAGAAAAAGCCAATGCAGCACAACTAGCTGCAAACCCGGACGCGCACAACCAGGTAAATGCGATGGAGCTGGCCGCAACCGGACGGCTTGGTTCGATGCTGAATACAGTTGGAGCGGAACATACCAATACCTTCCAACATGCGGCGGTGGAAAAGAGCCGCCTCCATATTCCATTGTTGTTCGGCGCCGATGTCATCCACGGTTTCCGGACGATTTACCCGCAGCCATTAGGTCTCGCTGCGACGTTCGATCCCGATCTTGTGATGGCTCTTTCTCACATGTCTGCCGAAGAGGCAACGACGGCGGGTGTGCGCGGGTTCTATTCCCCCATGGTCGATATCTCGCGCGATGCACGCTGGGGGCGCACGACAGAAGGCGCTGGGGAAGATCCTTACCTGGGATCGGCCATGGCGCGCGCCTACATTCGCGGCTATCAGGGAGATGATCTTTCCCGTCCGGATAGTGTGGCTGCATCTGTGAAGCACTTTGCGGCTTATGGCGCTGCGGAAGCAGGCCGCGAATACAACACGACAGATATGTCGGAAATTCGGCTGCGGCAAATTTATCTGCCTCCGTACGAGGCGGCTGTAAGAGCAGGCTCTGCGACTGTGATGAGCGCTTTCAACGCCCTCAATGGCGTGCCTGCTTCGGCAAATCCTTTTCTGCTGCAAAAAATACTTCGCGACGAGTGGGGTTTTAACGGCTTTGTCGTCAGCGACTACACCGCGGTGATGGAGTTGTTGAATCATGGCATTGCGCTTGACGCCGCTACGGCTACGCGCAAAGCATTTCTTGCGGGAGTCGATGTCGACATGATGTCGCATTTTTATGACACGCAGTTGCCCGAACTGATTCGCTCCGGTCAGGTTCCGATCAGTGCGGTCGATGAAGCGGTACGCAGAGTATTGCGCGTCAAGTTTGCGCTTGGGCTCTTCGAGCATCCCTATGCGCGCGGAACTGAGGTCACGGCTGCTGTGCCCGAGCATCGCCCGCTGGTTCGTCGCGCGGCCGCCGAATCATTTGTGCTTCTGCAAAATCGCTTGAGCGACTCTAGTACGGCTGTACTGCCACTCTCGCAACAAGCGCATAAGATTGCTCTCATTGGGCCGTTGGCTGACAATTCCGGCGAGATGATGGGCGCGTGGGGAGGGGCCAACCGGCTTCCCGACGTCGTCACCGTCAAGGATGCGCTTGAGGCGCGTGCGAAGCAGTACGGTGGATCGGTGATCTATGCAAAAGGGACAGAAATCATAGGAACCTCTGAAGATGGTTTTGTAGCAGCGTTACAAGCTGCGAAGCAGGCGGATGTTGTAGTGATGGCTTTGGGCGAATCAGGCGAGATGAGCGGAGAGGCTGGTTCGCGAGCAAGCCTGGATTTTCCCGGAAATCAGGAGCAGCTTCTCGAAGCGGTTGTTTCTACAGGAAAACCTGTTGTTCTGCTGGTTTTTTCAGGGCGCCCGCTGGTTTTAACTTGGGCGGCACAGCACGTTCCTACGATTCTAGAGGCGTGGTTTCCAGGTACAGAAGCGGGGTCGGCGATCGCGGACGTGCTCTATGGTGATGTTTCGCCGAGTGGCAAGTTGCCGATGAGCTTTCCTCGCGCCGTCGGTCAGGAACCGCTGTACTACAACCAGTTCCCAACGGGACGCCCGCCGTTCCAGGCAGATCTAACGCAGCCTCCTGGCTCAAGTTCACGCTTCGTTTCGCGATATATTGATGTCCCGAACGACGCGCTTTTCCCTTTCGGTTACGGACTTAGTTATACGCACTTTACCTATGAGAAGTTAGGTTTGTCGCGATCTCTTTTGAAGCTGAGCGAGACCAATCGCACGGGCGCAGAAAAATTGATTACTGCAACTATCACTGTCACGAATAACGGGAATAGGGCTGCTACTGAAGTCGTTCAGTGCTATGTGCGTAACCTGGGTGCAAGTGTGGAACAGCCGGTTCGCAGCCTGAAAGGATTTTCGCGAGTCACACTCAAACCGGGAGAGTCGAAACAAGTTTCCTTCGATCTTGGTTTCTCCGAGCTTTCGTTCTACAACGAAGAGAATCAAGCTGTGATTGAGCCGACGCACTATACGGTGTGGGTCGGAGGTAGTTCGCTGGCGACTGAAGAGGCTAGTTTCGATGTACGCCAATAGCGACTTCAAAGCGCACCCTATGAAATGGTTGGAATGTTCGCTTGCACATTCCAACCATTTCCTGGAAGCGATACGGCGAGGCTTACTGTATATTCCCCTCGATAAGATCCGTTGAAACTGCGTTCAAGTAGCCAAATAGACCGGTAGAGCCTTGCTTCGGACCTGCCGTGAAATAGACTTCGGACGCAGGCTCTTCATCCGAATCTACAGTGGCAGGTGCCACATTGGCCGGACTAAGTGACCAGATGCCATTGATGGCGAGTGGTTTTCCGCTGGCATCCAGCAATAGGCCATCGAATTTCCCGGTGGCGAGATCGTAGGCGGCAATATAACCACTCGACTCCGTTGTACCTCCACCAGCGAACTGGCCGACGAGCAGGTCATGACTGAACCGTCCAAAATCGAGCGGAGCCAGCGCCAAACCCCACGGAGCATTCAGCCACGGGCCATGTTCGAGACGCCGCAGTAGCTGACCTCTGGAATCGAAAATATCGACAAAGCCAAGTCCAGGCCCGTCAGTTTCGAACTGTGACCCTTCCTGATGAAGGACATAAGTTACGACAATGTCCCTTCCAATTGCCTGGACATTAAAGGGCACGTAGTTGCGCGGTAGACGCTCATCAATAAAAGGCTCGTTCTCGCGAGAATACTTATAGTCATCATCAAAGGCGAAGTCATCGTAATGATGTTCAGGCGTTTGTATCTTGCGTAGGTCAACCCGATGAAACGCGTTGTCGTATACGTCCACACGCCCCTTGGCAAAATCAGCGGCGTAGAGATAACGCTTGCCGTCAAGGAAGCCAATGGTGAGACCCGTATAGGATGATCCATCCGTTGTTTTGGCCACAGTTACGGCATGGGTGGAAGGAGCCGTCGCACCCTTTGCCAGCCCGATATTCGGATTCCACGCGGCGATCGATCCGTCAGCTGTGGCAAATATGAAGATCGCCGGCGCGCCAGTTCCCAGCAAAAAGTCGGTTGTACTGTTATTCGATACCGTACCTGTTGGGGTTCCGGTCGGCGTCTTTTTGTTTGTCGGATCCGCCGGTGGAATAGTGACCACCAAGGATTGCTTTTCACCGGGGCCGTTATAAAGTGTGGCCAATCCCGTACCTGCATCCGCTACCCACCAGACACTCGCAGAGGTGCGTGCCAGTCCCCATGAATTAAGCAATTGAGGATCGGTAACCTCAGCACCTCCTTGGACAGTAGAGACGAGATTCGTCTGGGTATAGTGTTGCCCGAAAGCAGCCGTTCCCGTTAGTAAGAATAGCGTCGTGATGCTGCTAAGACGCGATGAAATCTTCATAAGATAAACTCCGAACGTGCGTTATAGCCCGCTGTATCGTTGGTCGCCTTTTCGGATGAAATCGGCTTCTCTAGATTTGAAAATAAACCGCAGGCGGGGCGATCTGGGTTTAACTTCCTGAGTATCTGCCGCTGCAGATCTCAGCAACATAAACACCAGACTGGCTAACTTATTTCCATGCAGGTCAAGCAGCAGTAAATATAAGCATCATCTCGAGCTGACTAAGTGCAGCCGGTGTGAAGTCGTAACACTAAATTCTCGTTGCGTATGCGGATTGATGAGCGCGAGTCTCGGCATTCCTGATGGCGACGAGACATCCCTAGGGGGATATGCCCATGTCGTCGATGCGCTTTCATTCAGCTTTTTCTTCTATTCGGCTTGGTGCTCCGGCAAGAATTAACTGCCTGAATAGCTATCATAATCATCACTGCGAGTAATAGCCTGAGGATTAAGTATCCCCTTGTTGCAGAGAAGCATAAAAATATTCAAGTTACGTAAAAATCCCACCTCATGACGCGGGAATATTTTATCCAGGCCTCGTGTTACATCATGTGCAGCATCTGTGCCATAAGCCCCATTCAAGTCGATCCAGAGTTCAACACGTGATCAACTATATCGCTTTAGGTCGTCAATCGAGAACGGTGATGCTGCATCGCAAAACAAGATGAGAGACAAGCTGCATTACTTTCTGCCAGATCAAAACTCACTCCAAACCAGGAGAAAGAGAGGGCCCTTCGCATGATCCCCTGTAATGAACACAGCGCAAAAATTTCACAATATCTCGACAATAAGCTTCACGATAAGAACCTGGAGAATTTTCTAGCTCATTTACGAACGTGCGTAAATTGCAGGAGGCAGCTCAGCGAAGAAAGAGCGCTATCCGACCTCCTGCGCATGTCTCGCCCTATATATTCAGCTCCCGCGGAATTGCGTGCCCGCATCTCTGCGAGCCTTGTTCGGTATGCGGCACCAGATCAACCCATCCGTCCGTTTCATAGGAGCGTGGTCCAAACTTTGGCTGGGTTTATGCGAGGTGCTACACAATGGGCTCCCCGATTCAATGTCTTGGTGCCCACGGTTCTCGTCATCATGATATGTCTCGTACTTATTCCAAATGCCGCACGTGAGGTGCGTGCTGCCAGCTATGTGGAGACCGCGGTGTCGGCGCACCGGAGTTATCTTGTGGCGACCTTCCGCTAAAGATTCTTTCAGATTCTCCTGGTGAAGTGTCGGCATGGTTGGCTGACAAGCTTCCTTTTCGATTCCGACTCCCTACCTATCAAGCAGACTCAAACGGTAAGTCCGTGTACCGGATCATCGGAGCCAGACTTGTTGACTATAAGGGCGGCCGTGCTGCATTGGTGACTTATCAGGCTGGACATAGGGACACGATCAGTCTTATCGTGGCCTCCGGCGCTTCAGCGACAGTGGCTGGCGGGGACGAGATCCATTCCGGCAGCATAATATTTCACTATAGAAGTAGTTCAGGCTTCAAGGTGATTACCTGGAGTACTCATGGGCTCGCCTACGCTCTGGTTTCGAATGTGGCGGGGTCGCCCCAAAAGTCGTGCCTGGTTTGCCATCAAAATATGATAGATCACAAAACATTCTCGTCCACGCCTTAGAGTTCATCGCTCCAGCGCGGGTACAGACGCCGGTTTCCACGAGGCCGCCTAAATCATCTTTTAAGAGATGTCTCTTCCTTTTGCCTATGAATTCCGTAGATGCTCGCTGGAATAAGCGGGGGCGCATACGTGTTCTTTCAACAAGTGCTCCCTGTCGAGTTTTTTGTAGATCTATCGGTTGGATTATACAGTTGGCGATTTGGAACGAGACTAATTCCTCAGGGGGATGGCGAGTGTTGTCTCAATGGTATGCGTTTGGCCATCGTAGCCATTTGGTTTCAGCTGTATTTACAGATCACTCTTAGGATTGCGAGGAAACACATTGAAAAGATCACTAATATCATATTGTATGTTTGCCGGTTTCATGGTGGTATCGACTACCAATGTATTAGCCGCCAACAAAGGATCGTTGCACATTAGCTCACCTGTAAGTGTTGCAGGAAAACGGTTAGCAGCAGGCGACTATACAGTGCAATGGACGGGCGCTGGTCCGGAAATCGAAGTGAAGGTTATGCAGGGAAAAAAGGTGCTGACTACAGCATCAGCCATAGTAACGAAACTAACCGATACCTCTAACAATGATGCGGTGATAATAACTAGTCATAGCGATGGAAGTCAAAGCGTGTCGCAAATATTTCTTTCAGGAAAAAAATGGACACTCAAGATCCTGGGGACATCTGGCAATAGCCAAGTCGATAGCAATTGAAGAGTCTCTGCATATGAGTCGTGCGGGAATGCCTGCGGGTCCCCTCCCGCACAGCAGAGTCAGTTCAGTTACGTCGAAAGTTTATGTTAGTAATAGGAGCAAAAGATGGCTTTGACGAAAGCTGCTAACCAGTCCGCACATAGTGCGACGCGCGAAAGAGGTATGATAGGGCCAATTAAGCGTACGCCCCATGGCCAGAATACCTACGTTAATTTAGTTCGAGCAAAGAGCGGGAGCGCGAGATCTACGACGAGCAGACAAGAACAACCAGAGGCGTTCGATGCCCAGTGCTCGCGCTATCGAAGGTCACTTTATTTTATTGCATGCCGATTGCTCGGCGTTCCAGAGTGGGCTGAAGATGCGGTGACGAATTGTTTTCATGCAGCATCACGGAATCCGCCGAGATTCGATTGCGAGGGGGATTTCCGTCTCTGGCTGATGAGAATTCTTATTGACGAAGCTTTGTTCGTTTTGCACGAAGAGCGGAATAAATAATGGTATTGCCTGGGCGGGTCCTTTTGGGAAAATCTTGCGGCGACTCAATATCGCGATGTAATCACGGCAAATCGTTTATTGTGAGCTTTCGTTCGTCTGTGTTGAAACCTGTAATCGGGCTGAGAGTAACACTCGTAGTTTGGAGCGTGCTCTGCCCAGACGCGACATCACCGTCCCTATCGGGCAGCCTATAACGCTGGCAATTTCCTGATAGGACAACTCTTCGTACTCCCGCAAAAGAATGATTTCACGCGCTTCTATCGGAAGCTGTTGGATGGCTTGACGTACTTCTTCCTGTTCCGTCTTGGACTGGAGCAATGAGTGGGGATCTCCGAAAGTTTGTCCGGGAATATCCATCATATATTGATCGATATCAGCTCCAGAAACTGGAGAGGCGATGCGCGACTGGCGCAACTGATTCAGGTAGATATTCCGCAGGATGGTGAACAGCCAACTCTTTGTATTGCTATTTTCACGTAGCCTCTCAACTGCTGGTATAGCTCGAACGTATGTCTCTTGGACGAGATCTTCAGCGTCGCTACGATTGCGCGTGAGTACTAATGCATAGCTGTACAGTCCGTCGATATGCTGAGTGAGTATATCGGCTCTAGAGTCGGGTTGGGCGGATCTAAAAAACATGCTGATTAACTCTTGACCGCGCGCATGAGTACGCACATCTTAATGCAAACCCTTATAGGGTCGGTATTAGTTAACATAAGCAGGAGATAAGAGGCAGACTTTATCCTCTTTCGGTGACTCGACGACTCCCAAGTATGTATCGAAGTTGACTACAGACCTGCAGGTGGTTCCGGTGGGGCTAGTATCTTTACCCCGAACTTCTCTGCCAAAGTTAATAGCTTCTGGATATGTTCCGCTTCCGGAGGAAGTGGGACATGTCCAAGACTAACCGGAATGCCAGCCCTCGATACAAATTCATCGAAAGTGCCGGGGGTATTGACTAGAAGCGCGTGAGAAGGGAAGCCGCTTCTGTTTCTCAATCGATGGGGGATATTGCGCGGAGCGAAATAACTCTGACCAGCTTTAAGCTTGAATGTTTCCTCGCCGATCGTCACGTCGAGATACCCTTCGAGCAAGTGAACTGACTCATCTTCACGGGTGTGCACATGAAGTCCACCGTCGCCTGCAGGTGGCATGGTGACTCCAATCATGGAGAATTCGCCACCCGTCTGTGCCCCCGACAAGTGGATCTTCATCGTAACGCCTAGAAAAACATAAGTAGGCGGATCTTGAACATGAATGGGTTTCATACTATACGTCAATACTCCTTTGATCTTGCAGGTGCGGGCTAATTCGCCCCTGCAACTATCACAACCCGTTCAGGAAAATCGCGCATTCTCGTTCGTATGGTTTTGTTTTAATTCTTGTGATTAATTAAAGCTCAAAGGCCGCTGGCAGGAAGCAAACGCTTCTCTTTTTGCGTATTTTAAGACCGACCTCTAGTGCCATTTAGAGTTGGGGTGTGTACTCAAGCCTACGATACCCATCCTCCGTCATCTTATTGAAGCCTGGGCATTCACGGTTTTGTTGTATTTGTACCCTCTCTGATGGTCTGTTGCAAGAACACTCAAGATAAGGAAAAATTCCATGTCCTTAATAGAGATATTTCTATTAAAGGCTAAAGCCATTCATGTATACGATTACAAAAAATACGGACACCTGCGTGACATTTTTGTGACAATTGGAAATATACAGCGCCGATAAAATAGTCCAATTAGCTCGCGGCTAAAGATGATGTCTTCGTTACCAATCTTGATATGATTGTTAATCGTCAGCGCTAATTCCCATCCTGCGATGCCGGTGTATGAGTTTCTATTTTCTACAAAGCACGGCACCGAACACATCTATAGAAAATGGACAATAGAAGAGCAAGTACTCTTGCACATTGTGGCGAGCGATTTCCAGGTAGAGAGATTTAAATGGTAACTGTCTCTACACCAGTTGAATCTGGTGCGAAGAACGGAAATAGAATCCTGGTCTTGAAGAACGATAGGATTCAACCATTGATCAGTGCAACTCCTGCTGGTCCAGTCTCTCCATCTCCATCTCTGCTGATCGAGAGATTCGACATAGAACCAACGGATTGGCAAACACATGTGCACCTGAACCAGGTCGTCGCGCTTTATTTAAAGCCATCACGTGTGCTGCATAAACTGGCGGGTGGTCCAACTGCCGACATTCCTGTCGGAGGCGGAGAAGTTGTAATTTGCATGCGTAACCATTCAGAGGCGCTCTGCTGGAAAGAACCCGCGAGTTTCTTGTGTGTGCGCATCAGCGATGATGCTCTTGAAGAGGCTGCACGTTCGATGGTGGCGCGCAATTATGTGGAATTACAAGCGGAGCTCCGGTCTGCCGATCCTCGCATGAGGAGTCTCTTATACGCATTGGAAGTAGAGCGTGCTTGCGGCTATACTTCGGGACGTTTATTTGTCGATAGTATCGAAGCTGCGCTTGCGGCGCTTCTAGTATCTTCCTGCAGCAGAATTCGAGTGAAGCCAAGCCAGAATAAGGGAGGACTGTCTCCGCAATGCTTGCGCCGTGTTCTCGAGTTCATGCGAGCCAACCTTGGACAGCAGATAACGCTGGTGGAGCTCGCCAAGTGCTCCGGTTTGAGTACATCTCACTTCTCGCAACAGTTTAAGGCGAGTATGAACATGAGTCCCTACAAGTACATGCTTGCTCTTCGTATCAAGCAAAGTAAGATGATGCTTCGAAATCCGAGTATGTCAGTTCTTGATGTGTCACTCGCAGCGGGCTTCGAGAATCAGCAACACTTTGCAACCGTCTTCCGCCGTATGGTCGGCGTGAGCCCCACCGGCTACCGGCGTCAGCCCTGATTCCTTTTTAAGAAGTTGTCTCTATCGTGAGACGATGTTGTCGCTTCCAGAATATCTTCCGAACAACTTCATATTGAGAATAGTTGTCCGGCCTTGTCCTGAGAGGAGTGTGCTGGAATCATCACTTCTCCAGTACGGGTAAAGCATCCTCAATCTCATCGTGGCACTTGTTCTCAATATTGCAGGTTGTAGATCCAGGGAATAATGCGTGCGTCTGGGTGTCTTATTCCCAGACGCATAAGACAGTGTCTTATCGCGTCCTCGATTACAAAATCAACGCGTATAGGAAACTTATCGTGATCCCATATATAAGCCCCGAGATGGTGACCGCACTGACAACGAAGCCAGACTTTACTGAAACAACATCTCTGATTGTCGACGGAGATTCGCAAAGCCAAAATAGAAAAAAAGTGGCTCCGAGTATTTCCCGCATGATACCCGGTCTCAGATATTCCGATACATTGGCTGCTATTGTCGGTTTAGTTATACGATGGCTGTTGTGAGGCTGCTCGAGTAGGGTGGTAAACTCCCGGGCGTGCTCCATATGTTAACCAGGCTGCATCGTATTATCTCTAACCTGGGAAATGCGGTCGTCGGGGCTGTATTTGAAGCGGAAGTCCCCTGCGGTTTTGCCCGCTTCCATAAGGTTTCGCGAAAACTTGCTGCTTCGATTGCCACCTTTCTCTGGGGACGCCCTCCTTCTGTATTTGCCGCGGATGTGATACGAACTTGCGTCCCGGGAAACAAAAGCCGAACATATCAGATTGATAGCCGACGCTCTGGCTAAAACCTTGCCCTCAAAGCGGCTGTTTCATTGTTCAAGTGATCTCATACTTATTGCTTCGCACCGGCTTTTATCCCAGACGGCGGCCGAGAGCGAAGTGCTTGCGAGCAAACTCGACACCCCTCTCTGATCCACGGACCTCAAGTATTTGCGCTCGGGCGATCAAAGCTTGCCGGGTGACGCGAGTCTATGATGTCGTGGTTTGTCACCAAACTGTCATTTTCCTGCAAAGAGATGCGATAAAACGATGAAATTAAGGGAAAATAATGAAAGGCTGCCGTGTTGTTCATCTCACGCCGGCGGTAGGCGGTTCATGAGCACGATTCTGATCATAGAAGATGATGCGCGGATACAAAAAGCAGTGCAACGTCTCTTCGCGTCCGAAGGTTATGAAATAAGGAGCACGACAGATGGCCGCCAGGGGCTGGAAATGTTTCGCAGTTCACTTCCGGATGCCGTGGTTCTCGATCTGATGCTTCCCAGCATGTCGGGGCGGGAATTATGCAAAGCCATGAAGCAGGCCTCTCCCGATACTCCGGTCGTGATCTTGAGCGCGATTTCCGAAGTTGCCGATAAAGTGTTGCTTTTGGAACTTGGCGCCGATGACTACATCACCAAGCCTTTCAGCCCGCGAGAGCTCCTGGCTCGCGTGCAGGCTGCGATACGGCGCTCCAAGCGGTCACGTCCAGGTGCAGCGGCCTACTTCGGCGATGTGCAGGTGGACTTTGCCCGCATGCAAGTGACAAGAAACGGCAAGCAAATCATCCTTACCGCGCATGAATTCAAGCTGCTTCGATTTTTTCTCGAAAATTCAGAACGGGTGCTCAGCCGCGAAGAGTTGTTGAACGAAGTCTGGGGATATAACTTCTATCCTTCCACACGGACGGTTGACAACCAGATGCTCAAGCTCCGTCAGAAGCTTGAGCCCGATCCCGCAAACCCTGTTTATTTCTGCACAGTGCATGGAGTCGGTTACAGGTTTGTGCAGAGCCCTGCGGAGTGAGCCGTCAAAGAAAAAGGAGCAGAACGCAAGTGGCCATGCGGATGCGAACGACACTCTTATTGAGCCTGGTGTCTGTCTCGTTTGGACTTGCCGCTCTTAGTCTCCTGGTCGTTCACACGATCGTAGAAAAGCAGATTCGCCACGAGATTGGTTCCGATCTCGAGCGTTCGATTCTCACATTTCAGAATATTCAAGCGCAGCGCCGTCAGATGCTCTCACGCGAAGCTGCTCTTCTTGCAGCTCTCCCAGTCCTGAAATCGTTGATGACCACGGACGGGCCCACTATCCGGGACGGGTCGGAAGACTTTTACCGCTTGAGCGGTTGCGACTTTTTTGCTCTGGCAGATGCCAATGGCGATCTCGTCGCGCTTTTTCACCAGGGTAAGTCCTGGGATGGCCTGAAGAAAGATTCAGATGTTAGCGAATCTGTCTTTACGTCTGCCGAATCTCACTACGTACTGATCAACAAACATCTTTATGAAGTCACGGCTCAACCAATCTATTTTGGATCGCCGCTCTCGGGCACTCGCCTCGGCTATGTAGCGGTGGGATATGCGGTCAATGATCAGGTGGTGATGGAAGTAAGTGAAGCTGCGGCGGCTGAAGTCATCTTCTTTGCAAATGGAGAGATAGTAGCCACAACACTGGATGCACCTCGGGGGCAACAGAGCACAGAGCGAAAAGAAGCACTCTTCAACCATCCTCTTAGCAGTGCCGACTTCTGGCTTGGCCGTGAGCACTATATCCAGGCATCCGTAACTCTATCTCATGCCGGTGACCCGCTCATCCAGCTGATCGTACTCAAGTCATATGACCAGGCGAGCCGGTATCTTACCCGGCTGAATCATCTGTTGATCGGGCTGGTCGTCTTTGTCCTTTTGGTAAGCGGTGCGCTCGCCATTTATATATCGCGGACGATTACTTTACCTCTGGAGACGCTGGTGTTGGGTGCACGTGCCCTGGGCGCTGGGAACTTTGACTATCCATTCCAGAATCAGGGCGCCAAAGAAATTCAGGAACTGAGCACAGCCTTCGATCGAATGCGGATTCGTCTGCAAAAATCTCAGCAGGAATTGCTCGCTTCGGAACGTCTCGCCACCATCGGGAGGATGGCAAGTTCCATCTCACACGATCTGAGGCACTATCTCTCAGCCGTATACGCGAACGCCGAATTTTTGGGATACAGCGCCGCCACTTCTATGGAGCGTGCTGAACTGCTCGCTGAAGTCCGGCTTGGTGTAGAGGGGATGACGGAGCTGATCGAATCCCTGCTGTTGTTCAGCCGGACGGGTCAGGCGCTTCAACCGACATTTGAGTCGCTCCCCTTCCTGATAGAGCGCGCTCTTCATCTGGTACGGGCGCACCCCGATGCAAAGGATGTGAACTTTGCTCTTGATCCTCTGCCGCAGATTGAAATATGGATGGATGCGCTGAAGATCGAGCGCGCTATTTACAATCTCCTGCTCAATGGGTGCCAGGCGGCAAAGCTGAGCACAAGCCCAGCCTCAGTGCACCTCTCTCTCACGGAGACGGATGAATGGATCAGGCTCTACATCACTGATAATGGACCAGGCGTACCGGAATCGATTCGCGTAACACTCTTTCAACCCTTTGTAAGCGAAGGCAAGCAGGGTGGCACTGGCCTGGGGTTGACACTGGCGAACAAAATCGCCGAAGAGCACGGTGGAGGCGTGAAACTTGAAGAGTCCAGACCTGGACGAACGGTTTTCTCGCTTTCACTTGCAAAAATTACTTTAAGAAAACTTGCAGATTCAGCCCGGCGTCACGAAACAATAGTCATACCCCACTGAAGGAAGTTTCTTCAAACGACTTTGATTGTCCGAGGACGTCGATATGAATCGTGAAAAATCAAGATATAGCCGTGGCCTCGTACTTGCCATCACCCTATTGTTCTTCGCGCGCATAGGTGAGGGGCAGCAAAATAGTGATCAGCTCAATCCCAGGCCGGACAATAGCCATTCCGGACAATTGGAGCAGCGGATGGACCAGCTCTTAACCGCGATGGACACGATGCGACGGCAACTGGACCAATCGCAGCGCGAGATGCAGGAGATGCGAACTGAATTACAGGAGTTGAGGTCACAGCTCGGCCAAGTCAAGGAGGGTGAAGACCCGACGCTGACTGCCTCGAACCTGCAGGCAAGCGTACAGCAATTGCACGAGCAAAGTGATCTATTGCAGGCAGAGGTGAAGCAGCATAATCAGATCAAACTCGAGAGCTTATCAAAATATCCTGTGCGTATTTCGGGCATGCTCCTGTTTACCTCGCTTCTGAACAGCGACAATGTGGATAATATTGATCTGCCGATCGTTGCACGCCCACTATACAGCGGCCAGGAAAACGGTAGCCTTAGCGCAACAGCTCGTCAGACGATCCTCGGAATCGAGGCTACAGGACCTTCACTTTGGGGAGCTCATTCCTTTGCCGACATCAGCGTAGATTTTTTTGGAGGGATTCCATACGCCGATTACTCTACGAGCGCGGGACTTCTACGCCTGCGCACAGCGCATGCAAATTTGGATTGGTCACATCGTTCACTGGCCGTAGTATTCGACCGGCCTCTTGTTTCACCACTTCAGCCCACATCATTTTTAAGTGTCGGCGAACCTGCTCTCGCATGGTCGGGCAATTTGTGGACATGGTCTCCTCAGCTCCTGTTCAAGGATGGTTCCGTGCTCTCGAACAAGAAGTTCGGCATAGAGGCTGGCCTGATAGATGTCTCAGCTCCCGGCACATTTATGCCTAGTGGCATGCGCGCAGCCAGCCCCTCGGAACAAAGTCATCAACCCGGTTACGAAACCAGGCTAAGTTCGTCCATATCCTTTGGCGACCGTGCGATCGAGGTTGGAGCAGGCGGCTACTACAGCAGGCAGACGTATGATTATAGTCATCATCTGGATGCCTGGGCCGGAACTGCGGACTGGAAAATTCCATTCTCTCGACGCTTAGAACTTTCCGGGGAATTTTATCGGGGCCGGGGTGTTGGTGGCTTAGGCGGAGGAGCTTTTAAAGATTATGCTCCTTATGCGAATGGCACTATCCTGCGCGGACTGAATGCGGAGGGTGGCTGGGGGCAATTCAAGATAAAAATGACACGCTCGCTGGAAACGAACTTTGCTATCGGCGAGGACAATGCTTTTGCGATAGATCTTCGTGGCTCGGACCTGGAGTCAGAACTAACGAATTATCAGAATCTGGCAAGAAACCGCACTGGATTTGCGAATGTAATCTACCGGCCCAAAACATATCTGCTCTTCTCAGCAGAATACAGAAACATCTATAGCTGGCCTATTTCAGGTCAGACAAACTCCAACCAAAGTATCGGTCTGGCTGCAGGTTATCTATTTTAGGTACATTTTATGGCATTTTGTAATTCAAGATTCGTTGTAGTTCTTTTAGCTCTGCTCGTTTGCCGAGTTGCGCATTCAGAATCTGTAGATGTGATGGTAGAGGTTGAGTTTGCCCATGCTGACAAACATAGGGCGGTTTCTATTCAGTCGTCCGGAGCAGTGGTCTGGCTCAACTCTATACTTCCCGATCCACCTGATGCTGCCCCGGCTGGACACTTTCGGCTGGTACAAAAGGATAAGAGTTTTAGCCCGCATCTGCTGGTTGTGCCATTGGGCAGCTCAGTCGATTTCCCGAATATGGATCCCTTCTTCCATAACGTCTTTTCGCAGTACAACGGCAAACGCTTTGATCTTGGTCTATATGAAACGGGGAACAGCAAATCAGTCCGCTTCGACCACGAAGGCGTCTCCTATATCTTCTGCAATATTCATCCGGAAATGAGCGCTGTTGTGATCTCGCTGGCAACCCCCTATGTGGGCGTATCGTCTGCGAAGGGCAAGATTGAGATACATAACGTGCCGGCCGGCACCTACGAGATGCGGGTATGGGCCGAAGGAGTGGACCCGAAGCAATTGAACGAATTAAATCGCCGCGTGCGCATCACTTCGGCTCAAACTGATCTGGGTGTCATTAAGCTCGTAGAGAATGGTGTAGCCGCGCACAAGAATAAATATGGACAGGACTATTTTCCCGATCGAGATACTACCTACTGAGTGAGGTCAATACTTCTCCCAGCTCGGAGCTGCGAGGCGAAGTCTAAAAATACCTTTTGGAGTAGCGCAGCGAAAACCACAAACCGAGTCCCCTATATAGCGTAGTCGGAATCATCCGGGCATGAGTTGCAATCCTCGACACAATATAGGAAAGGTAATAGCCATAGCCAAGCCAATTTCCACCTTGCTTTATCTCCCGGTTCTTTACTCGTATAACCGGCGAATCTGCGTGTGCGACCTTTGTCGGTATGAGTAGCCGTCTAATGAGTCGCCGTTTTTCTGTCGGCGAGCTCAATAGTGCGGCGTGCAGCCAAACCCAGTCTTTATTTTGCTGAAACATCCCCTCCAGCGAAGATCCGGTAAAACGGCTTAGCCATTCGCGAAGCTCGGGATTCTGTTGCTGAAAGGTTTTCGAGACTTCCTCATGAATGTCACAGCAAAACCAGGAGACGGCATGATAAAAGGCGATGGCTTCCACTGCGCGAAAGGCACTGCTGTGAGACTGTTTCCATGCCCGCCAGAACTCATCGTCATTCGCGTGCCTATGCAGAAACGTGGCAAGTTCATGCACATGATGAATGATCCAGTCTGAGGAAAGCAGTCCGCGGAGTATGTGGAGTGACAAATAACCGAGATGATCCACAGGGTTCAGGGCGGGAAAAGAAATGCCGTCCATACTCCTGACAATTCGACGCTCCCAGAAGTTACTCACTTCGGGCAGCGAAATAAGGAGAGAGCGTTCATTCCACAAGCAAAAATGTAACTCGATAGAAAGCGGCATGTCGGGATCAAACATGTTTCCCCGCCATTGCCAATCGCCACGTCGAATCATGGTTGGCTCATGATCGGCCCTGCTGTAATCCAGTGTTCCCTCTGGTTCGTAGCCTATCGCCTGCAGCGCTGCTTGCGCTCGTCCAATCATTTCCTGCGGACAATAGAAGTCGAGATCCGATTGCATACGAAGACGGCTGTCGCCGACATACTCCGGGGCCTGGGTAAATCCTTTGAACAGGATATAGTCGACGTTTGCCTCTCTGAGAGCTGTCGCCGCTTCCTGATACGTAGCCTTCACCCGTTCAAAACGCGCGGCATTGTCGAGCCTATTCTGTTTCAGCCGATCAGCTACCCAGGATGGGAACGCACTTGTTTCAACTTGCGAGAGCAGCAAGGTCAGATGCGCCAGATCGCAGAACTTCAAAAGTGATTGCCACTCGTCTTGCGTGAGTTCCAGAAGCGCTTCTACATTCGCGCCCTTCAGCTGGAGAGCAGCTATGAGCGCAGCCAGTTCCCGGGGGATACGAGGAGTGAACTTTCCATTTCCGATAGGATGATGATCCATGCGCTCTAACCTCCTGTAACCGCCAGCCGTTCGAGGCGTTCGATGGCCCAATCCAAATCGCGGTAGCGCAACTCAAATATCGGAACCGAAAGCAGGCGTTCGAGTGCGGCATCCTGGTCGCCGCGAGTCCGGTTAGTCGCCGTAAAACACGATCTCTTGAACCAGGGCAGTGCGGAAGACTTTGAGAGAGGCACGAGCGCATCCGCGCCGGGATCCTTCCGATTAAGAAAGATGATGTACTCGACCACCGCAGAATCGGCAGTAGTAAGGCCGGTTAGTTCGGTTGTCGGAACTTCAATGGATGGCTTGCCCGCAGCCCGAGGAGTGACCGGTCTTCCTTTAAGTTCAGGAAAGAGCTCGCTCCCCTGGCTGCGGAATCTGATCTTGTGGCGATTGCCAATTACCAGCCGGTCACGGCGATTCAGTGGGAGATAACTTGCATCGTCACTTACAAAAGTCCAGCCTGCCCTGGCTCCAGCATACGAGAGTGAAGATTTGCCGGCACCGGAATCACCGCACAGCAACATTCCCGAACCGAATGGAGACACGCAGGCGGCATGAATCGGAGTGGCATGCATAGCCGTCACCATCGACAGAGCTGCGCCTTCGAGAAAGTGATACTGAAGATAGAGACGATAGTCGGCCGTCGACCGCGTGATCGATCCGAAAGAGTGTCCGTTTTCGAGATCACAGACTAAGAAATTATGCGTATTCGCAATATGCAGCAGGATACCCTTTTGCAGGCTGTAAGCAGGAACAGCGGGAAGAAGGGAGTTACCCTCATCGTCGCCCACAGTGATGCGCAGCTCTAGTGGGGCAAGATTGAATTTCGGCTGAAAATGCCCCCAGCTCTCATCCGCTGCGTCCATCACGGCATGGGAATTCGAAAAGACTTGCAGAGGAAACCCGAGCGGAAAGTATGTAGCGCGTAGCGGAAGCTCTACTTGCCGCAATACCGAATCATCATCAGGCGCGCTCATTGGCCCGCCCGTTTTCACAGCATCAGCAGTCTGCATTTGGCGATCCTTTCGAAATCAGACATCTTGGCGAATACAAGGTGGCGCATCTTTGAGATCGCTATGGCCGCGTCGGAACATCGCGACGCAGCCCTCTATTTGTTGTCCGTGCCATATTCATCGCCCGAGTAGGTTCGCGGTTCGCCAAGACTACCGGCCGGCGGGAGATGTCGCAGATAAACGACCATGGTCCACATATCGTCATCGCTCAAAGACCCATGCGACGGCGGCATGCCCGATGGGAAAATGCCGTTTTCAATAACCCATTTCAACTGACCGTCGCTGTATCGCTGGACCTCTGGCGATGCCAGCGATGGAATTGGCGGAGACATGCTTGTCGCAAAGGGCACGCCGGTGTTTTGCCCATCGCGGCCATGGCAAACGACGCAGTAGTATCCAAATATTCGCTTGCCTTCCGCGACATTGGCCGCCGTATCCTTTACAGGATTTTTGTCGTGCTTCCCGCCAACGGTCACGTTATGTTTGGTCCACTGCGCAACCGCGGTCTCGACTTTTCCCGGAGGTGTTGCCTTGCACCCGGCTAACACGGCAAAGAGTGCGCACTCAACGGCGAGAAATGTTATCAGGCGTCGCATTGCATCAATCCGGCTTTACATGAACGGTGAAGAGCATGGAGCCGTGTCCGCTGCCGCAGAACCTTCCACACTTCCCCTGAAAATCACCGACGTTGTTCGCCGTGAACGTGACATCGGCAGGATGGCCCTTGGATACTTCCTGGTTGATTCCGAGATCCTTGATTAAGAGGCTGTGAGGAACGTCATCGCCAACCAGGTGCAGTGTGACCGTCTGACCTTTTTTGACTGTGATTTCAGCCGGAACAAAACTAAAGCGCCGGGCGTGGATTTCGATTGTTTGAGCCGTATCCTGAGCGGGCAGTGCTGAGGGCAGCAGTGCAAAAAAACTCAGCAGAAAGAGCGCTGTTGCCTTTGATACTTTTGCCATGAGAACTTATTACCTCCTGTGTTTGAGAAAAGAAAAATACTAATGTAGATGAATGCTGTTTAGCTGAAATCCGGTGACCTATGGTGCCATGTACTTCAGCAGCAATTGCTCGTCCTGGCGGGAAAGACGGGCGCGGACACGCATATGCATGATGATGGTTCCAGTAGCACGCTGCGGGATACTCATCGGCGGCGTATGACAGCGGGAACAGTTTGCCTGGAAGACCTGCTCTCCCGTGAGTTGCGTAGCATGACTGGCGCTCGCGCTTGCGGTGGATGATGCTTTCTGAGAGCTGGGAGTTGAGGGCTGATCCTGCTGAAGCGCTGAGGCACCCATTCCTCCCAGCAGCAGGAGAACTAAGAGTGAGAGAAAAGTAAGATAGCGTTTCATTTCTTCCTTTCAGGCCAGAGCGGCATCACAAAGCGATAAGTAAAGCCCACGTTCCAGATATTTGCATCCTGTTGAGCGCTGAAACTTCTGCCATAACTCGATATCACTCTAAAATCATCGTGGATATAGTAGTTAAGGCCGAAGTCGAAGCGTTGCGTGTTGATTGCAGGAACGCCGTTGCCGCCACCGTTCAGCGCGAAGAATTGCTGCATTCGCCCCACTGTCTGGAAGCGCCTGAGAAGCGAAGGTATCTGAAGCTTGTCGAAGTTATAGGCTGTTTCCAGCCAGTACCCATTACCGGTGCGGGTATAGTCATACTGGGCTTTAAGATCAAGCGGAATCGAGGGAGGCTGCCAGGAAACATAAGCAGACGCATTATTGATCTGACGGTCCTGGAGGAAGCGCTGGTACGAGCCGCCCAGCTCAAGACGAGGATGAGTCAGGTAGATGCTTGCGTCCCCACCTGCAGTTCGCGCGGCCTGGAGCTGATTGATATTACTGCGCGCGGAAAAGTAAGCACTGTATTGCACCGTATACCCAGGCTGCTCCGTGGCAACTCCCCGCAGCATAAAACCATCGCCGGCGCCGCTTGTGCGGAGGCCGATATTGACATCGATCGGAGCGTCCTGGATATTTTTGATCCAGATCGGCTCCAGTCGCTCGCTGTAGATACCGAATGGTAGCGAGTACTTACCGACCGTAGCTATGAGATGACTATTAGCAAGCCAGTCCAGCTGGGCATAGTCGACACTCTTAAATACCTTGCCTGTAAATGGTCCGGTGGTCTGGTTCTCTCTCTGAAAAAACCCCGTGAACTCAGTGCGGGACTCAAGGAGTAAGTGCGATCCAAACGGAACCAATAGAACCGGGTTGATCTGTGGCTCCAGCGTCGTAACGCCGGCATTCACATTGTGGACGTAACCTACGGCTCCGGTAACAACCGGGACATATCCCGCGTGGTTTCCAGAGTCGTCTGCGTCCTGGGCATTCATGCGGCCAGATGCAGCGAGGCAGAATGCTATCGCGACGATGAAACGAAGTCGCTTCAACTGTTGAGCAAATTGCAAAATATGACCCCATCTCTTTCGTTAAATTGACGACATGCGTTACCTCGAAGCACGTCCATTAACTCGGAGTATAGGAAGACGCCTCATCAGGCGTGTCATGAAGATGTCATTGCTCTGTCACTCTCTTGCTCAGGCCGCAAACTGTCAGTTGACAATCGGTCGAATGCTCACACAAGACGCTCTGAAAGCTGGGAAATTGGGTCAGCGGGATGATGTATTTATCTGATGGTATGTCAGCGAAATGACACATCTGTCTCGATAAGCTTTCGTCACCCTGCACGAAAACCATGCAACGGCACAGCTGCGAGCGCAGGATCGACGACGATGCCAAAGGCTATCTGTGGACATATCGAATGACCCGTGCGGCGATTATCTTTATGGTCGAACTATGACAGATTCCCGATATTTTCGGTGAGCACTTTGTCGAAGGCATCCACGGCAGAGTCCCATGTGAACCGGCGAACATCCTGGTTGCCCGTCTTCGCCAGCCGAATACGCAGTGGCTGGTCTTCAATAAGCCGTCCTGCAGCTTCCGCAATTGCCTCTGGATTTTTCGCAGGCACCAGTAACGCATTTTGATTGTGGACGGCGAATTCTCGATGGCCATCGACGTCAGTGGCGACAACAGCGGCCCCGCATATCATCGCTTCGCACGGTGGCAGACCCCAACCTTCTGTGTGGCTGGGCGCGATAAAGATCGCGGCGCGGTTATAGATTCTCCGCAGCTCGTCCTGAGATGGCTGACGGTGATACTTGATCCATGACGGCAGGTACGCCGGAGGCTTGTAGACACCGAAAAATTCAGCTTTCACTTCTGGATATTTTTCCTTGAGTCGCTGCAACGCCGCCACGCCATCCGCTGATCCTTTCCACTTGCTCTCATTAAAGAGCATCGCGAATTGCGCCGGATCACGATCTTCGGGCGGGACATCACATCCAAACTTTGTGAAGTCGAGGCCATTCGGAATGTAGTGACTTGTTTCACCAAGGCTGCGTGCAACATCTTCAAGCCAGCGAGCGACAACGATTTTTTCCAGCGGCGCCTTCCACGTCGCCATCACCTCCGCCTCCGGGCCACCCCAGGTCTCCAGGTGCTGGAGAAGGTAAAGATGCCTTCCCGGCAGGCCATGCATCGCCGCCAGGTGTTCTGCAGTTGTCCACCACGTCGCGACATAGGCGTCGGCGAGCGGCAGAAATTTCCGAGAAAACGTCGGGATCCAGTGCTGCTTGACCCTGGAATCGACTTTGAACCATTTATCGGGTTTCCAGTTGCCGCTAAGGGCGAACGGAATATAGCGGAGCGGCCGCAGCAGGGAGCGCAGACTCCTCGGCTGGCTTAAAGGAAAGAGCGAGGCTATATAGACGAGATGAACCGTGTGGTTGCGCTCAGCCAGACGATTTGCGTACTCATGGATGACGCGCCCTCCGCCTCCAGGATCAGTTCCTTCAGTCGGCAGAAGAAAAACAATTTCCATTCATGGATTCCGTGAGAGGTCGCATAGCGGCCCCGTAGATAGTCTATCTGCTTTCAAATCAAGCACACCTTGTCATTGCCTCGATGGTCTTCGTTCTGACGATCCACAGCCAACGAATACGGATCATTAAAATCTCGCTTTCGCTTGTAACTAGGACTGAAGTTGTCGTATATTGAATTTCGTTGTGGTATTCCACCTTTAGAAGCGTGAAGCTTCAAAATCGCTCGGTTTGTAAACATGAAACAGGGCCTGAAAACACCAAGTCCTCGCGGCTAAATCTCTTGGCGGAGAACCGCGAGGACCTGGGAACCACAGCCACGAAGACTGCGGACTGCCTTCCATATTAAGGTCCGCTGACTGACAACTTCAACCACTGAGGCAGGTTCTGCCTCCGATTGGTTTTGAGGAGAGCCAGATGAGCAAGAAACAGCGGAAACTCGCCGGGCGCCGAGCCTGGCTCGCACTGGGAACAGTAACGGCCTATGCAGCTGTAAGCGCTACCGGCAAAGCCCAGACAACGAATCCTGAAAACAATGCGCCGAAGAGCAATGCAAGTTCTCAGGGACAGCTTCCTGTGCAGCAATTTGATATTCCTGCCGGACCGCTCGACGCAGCACTGGCGCAGTTTGCAAAAGTCACCGGCATGAAGGTTGCATACTCCATTCCGGAGGAAACCATTCCTGGATTCCACTCCGCAGGTGTCTCCGGGCTGTATTCCATCCCGCAGGCGCTGCAACAGATCCTCGACGGCACCGGCCTGACATATTCCCTACCCGAGCAGGGAAGAGTCAGCATCGGCGTCAATCACGCCGAGTCGATCAATGTAAACGAAAGACTCACAGACAGCGTAGCGCTCGCGACCATTCCTACTCCGCTGCTCGATACGCCACAGTCGATTACTGCAATTCCTAAAGGACTGCTGGAGCAACAGGGCGTTTCGACATTACGCGATGCCCTGCGCAATTCGCCCGGCATCAGTCTGGCAGCGGGTGAGGGTGCAACCCAGGGCGATAACCTCACGATTCGCGGCTTCAGTGCGCAAAACGATATCTTCCTCGACGGTATACGCGACACGGGCAACTATTATCGCGATTCGTTCAACTATGAACAGGTAGACGTGCTCGAAGGCCCGGCTGGCGTACAGTTTGGCCGCGGGTCGACCGGCGGCATCATCAATCAGGAAAGCAAAGCTCCTCAGCTGCATCGCATTACGAACCTCGATACCGGACTCGGCACCGACCTCACACGCCGCCTCGCCTTTGACTTCAACCAGCCGCTGCCTCAGATCGCCAATGGCACGGCTTTCCGCTTGAATGTCATGGGACACGAAGCCAATATTGCTCGCCGCGATGTGGTAGAGGGCCGCCGCTACGGGGTTGCACCCACCTTCGCCGTGGGACTGAATACGCCGAATCGTCTCATCGCCAGCTACTTCCACTTCACCGAAGACGATATTCCCGACTATGGCCTTCCCTGGTACTTCGGCAGTCCCGCTCCTGTGCCGCATCATAATTACTACGGCTTCTCCGACCTGAACTTCCTGCGCACCAATGTTGATATAGGAACTATCCGGGCAGAGCATGACATCGATGACCATGGCTTGCTGCGCAATATCCTTCGTTACGGCAACTATGAGCGCAAATGGCAGATCACCGAGCCTCAGTTGAACAATTCCAGTGCCGGCATCATTACGCCGCAGACACCGCTCGATCAGGTCATGGTCAACCGCAACCAGCTCGTCGGACAAAGCGTCGAGACAAATCTGTGGGACCAGGCCGACGCTAATTACACAGGCAAGTTTCTCGGATTTCGTCAC